>DNFZ01000176.1 GCA_003486785.1 Clostridiales bacterium
CGTTTCATCAGAGTGTTGTTGAGCATTGGTTGCCGTCGCTACTCTTATTGACCGTTTCACAAGTGGTGTGCAGAAAAGCACTGGTTATGAAGTAACCAACTTATAAAATGTGAGTCTTCAAACTCAATCAATAATGTGACGCTTCACGTCACGCGCGGCAGCGGCCAGCCCTGTCCGATGGGCATTTTTACTCGGCCAAGTATGCGCAACTCTTCGCTTTCGTTTTGCGCTTTTTTATCTTAACATATGTTGGCTAAATGTCAATTAAAAATTCATTGATGAAAACCGTTCTTATCTTTGACTTTTTAGCACTCATATATTTCCAAAATGTTCTATCCTTATTCTTGGCGAAGAACGTTAAGCTTCTGCTCCTGCCTGCCAAAGCGCGGTGAATCGACGGAGACGGTGATCTCTCCTTTTCCCGCCGTCTTTACCCAGAAGGCCGTCGAGCCGCCCGTGAGCGGCAGCAGTTCCGGCCCGATCAGCACGCCCGCGCCGGAGATTGAAATGCGCACCGCCTCGGCTGAATACGGCAGCACCATGCCAAACTGGTCAACGTGCTCGATAACGACACGGCAGACGTCGTAGGTGTCCCCCTCGGTGAGCGTGCGCGTATCCGGTGTGACGCGAAGCTCGGCGGAGATCAAGGCGCTGCGCATCACGGTTGCGGCGAGCGCCCCCGCGCGATACCCTTCCAGCACAAACCCGGTGGATTCCGAGCCCCAGCCCGCGACATAGCGCGTATACAGATTGACCGCATCCTCATAGGAAAGGCGCAGCTTAAGCATCACATAGCCCATCGAGAGCTTGTAGCGAAGCGGCAGCGATTTGTCGCCGTATTTCAGAATCGCGGCGAAGATGCGCTTGATCCGGTCTGCGTCCTGCTTGCTGTAGCCTTCGTTCTTTGCCATCCGCTCGCCGATAAAATCCGTGATGACCACCGGCGGATGCGGCAGATTGGGGAATGTCTTTTTGTCGGGGAAATATTCGCCGACGCATTCGCCGTTTTTGTAGAGCTTGACGGAGTCGCAGTTGGTGAAAACGTGCACGCTGTCCATGTTCGATCCCGTGCGTTCACCCGGATGCATGCCGGAGGCGACCTCCATCACGGTCTCGCCGTCCTGCTGAGAGCGATATGCAAATGCTGAAAACTTGGGCAGGCGGAACATGTCCGTCACACCGTGATAGCAGATTTTATCCCCGCTGCCGAAGTCTTTGTGCGTGTTGTAATCGCTCATGCACCAGCCGATTACGCCGGAGATTTCGTCTGCGCCATACATGGCGTTGAGCACGCGAAGGTGACGTAGGGCATGCTCTACGCGCTTCTCTTCGTGATCGATTTTCTTGGTCGGAAACATATGCCCGTTGTGCTCGGTGACCAGATAGGGAACGCTGGCGTGCGCAA
This sequence comes from Clostridiales bacterium, assembly GCA_003486785.1. Taxonomy (GTDB): domain Bacteria; phylum Bacillota; class Clostridia; order Christensenellales; family CAG-138; genus UBA7703. The sequence goes on from DNFZ01000176.1 coordinate 1,406, forward strand.
CCTCCTTTCGGGTCTTGAGCGGCTGATTTGCGCCGCTGTGCACAAAGTCGTTATAGGTGTAGACATCCTCAAAAAAGCAGCTGCCCGCGAAGTTTCTTACGCCGCCCGTCTGCCGCGTCGCGTCCAGCTGGCGCGCGCGTGCGTTTGTCTCGCGGTAAAACGCGTCGTCGTCCTGCGACTCGTTGATGCGCACGCCCCAGAGCACGATGCTCGGGTGGTTCCAGTCGCGCTGAATCATCTCGCTCAGCGACGTTAAGGCGTTTTTCTTCCAGACATCGTTTCCGATATGCTGCCAGCCCGGCAGTTCTTCAAACACGAGAAGCCCCAGCTCGTCGCAACGGTCGAGGAAATGTTTGGATTGCGGATAGTGGCTCGTGCGCACGAGATTCACGCCCAGCTCGCGCTTGAGCAGCTCCGCGTCCAGCTCCTGCGCACGCTTCGGCATAGCGTAGCCCACATAAGGATAGCTCTGGTGGCGGTTGAGCCCGCGAATCTTGACGCGCTTGCCGTTGAGGAAGAATCCCTCCGGCGTAAACTGCGCCGTGCGGAAGCCGATCCGGCAGCAATATTCATCAGTTTTCTTGCTCTCTTGCTGCAATTTGATCGAAAGATCGTAAAGATTCGGCTCGTCCAAGTCCCAAAGGCAGATATCTCCTGCGGAGAACGAAACGGAGATCGTCTGCTGTTTTTTTTCGTTGAGTTGAATGCTTTGCGTGTGTCGTTTGACTTCACCCTGCGCGTCGGATAGCGTCAGCGTCAACTCCATCTCGCCGGATACACCCCGCAGATTGTCCAGATACACATCCGTATCAACCTGCCAGCCGTCTTTTGTCTGCGTTGGCTTTGCGTGCGCGGACTGAATATAGGCTTCTTCCGTCTCCTCCAGCCAAACCTCGCGGTAGATGCCGCCATAGGTCAGATAATCAACCACATGACCAAACGGCGGGATGTCGCTGCGTTCGGTGGAATCCACCACAACGGCGATAGCGTCGTCCCCGCCGGTGACGAGGCCTGTGAGCTCGCAGACAAACGGCGTATACCCGCCGAGGTGTTCACAAAGAAAATCACCGTTAAAAAACACCTTTGCCGCCGCCATCACGCCCTCAAAATGCAGAAACACGCGCCTGCCCGCCCGCGGAGAGATGCGGATGGATTTGCGATAGCAGCTGACAAGCTGGTTTTCCCGCTCGTCGAAGTGATTCAGCGGCAGCTCGCGGCTCGTGTGCGGAATGCGCACGGCGACAAACGCGGTTTCGTCTGTCTTCGCCTGCTCCATGCCCTCAAGATACTGCTCTGCAAAGAGCCACCCATTGTTTAGCGGAGTATGTGTTCTCATGCGCTTTTCTCCTCATTGGTTCGGTTTGCAACATTGGTTTTTTTATCGCTTGGGTCAATCCGTCTTGTATCGTTTTGCCGCAGCGCGGCGTTATCATTCATGATCCGCTTGCCCGCAGCACGGCAGGGAAATCTCCCCGCAGTAGCTCGTATACAGCATGCGTCGGACATCCTCCGGCGCGCTTGCGTGCGCCAGCACCCACATGAGCTTGGTCACCGTGCATTCGCTCGTCATGTCGTATGCCTGCAAAATGCCGAGTTCCAGCGCAAGCCGCCCGGTCTCATACACGGCGGGATCGCTGGGTTCATAGCGGCATTGCGTGGTCAGCACCACCGCGACGTTTGCGTCCAGCAGCTTCTGAATCCCTTCCAGCAGGTTCCGCCTGAGGCAATGCAGCCCGCCGAGGCCAAAGCCTTCGATCACCACGCCGCGATAGCCCAGCCGCGCGATGTCGTCAAATACCTCAGGCCGCGTGCCGGGGATCAACTTGAGCAGGAATACGTTCGGTTCAATCGCGTCGTCCAGCGCGGGCGCGCCCTGCGGCGCCTCCGGCGGGGCTATCAGGCGAACCCGCCCCAGCCGCACGCGCCCGACGGGAGAACGGTTGATGCTCTCAAACGCATTCTGGCTCGTGGTACGCACCTTTGCCACGCGGCAGCCGAGAATAATCTCATGGTCAAACACCACAAACACGCCCGCAATCGCGCTTGCGGCGGTGATCATCGCATCCCGCAGATTCATCTTCGCGTCCGTCTGCGGGTGGCCGACGGGCAGCTGCGAGCCCGTGATCACCACGGGTTTATCGACGTTTCGGAGCATGAACGAAAGCATGCTTGCCGTGTATGCCATCGTGTCCGTGCCGTGCAGCACCACGATGCCGTCATACTCCGGCAGGCACTCGAAAATTGCCCCTGCAATCAGTCGCCATTCCTCGGGTTGAATGTTGGAACTATCGAGATTGAGGATCGTTCGCGTTTCGATTTGGCCGAGACGCTTTGCCTCCGGCACATAGGCTAAGATGTCGTCTGCGCTCAGCGTCGGAATCAGCCCTTCCGCCGTTTGTGTGCAGGCAATCGTGCCGCCAGTGGATAGAATCATCAGCTTTTTCATATGCGCTCCCATCCAAACGATCGGCTTTTTCGCTTTTGCAGGCAACGCGCCTGCGCCGCAGCCGGTTGACACACTAAAGGTAACACAAGATTCTATCGTTTGCCAGCGCACGGGAACAATATAATATTTAAAAAACTTGGACGAAAGGGAGCGGGCACCGCCTTGCAAAGCGCCGCGTGCGGATAACATCTATTTGATGTTTGTTTTCGGTAAGATTTCCTGTATAATATATATTTGTAATTAT
>DNFZ01000013.1 GCA_003486785.1 Clostridiales bacterium
CTCGTGCTGTCCTGCGTCTTGCGAAAAAGTGTTTCGTCCTGTTCCGTCATAGATACAGACGCGTCCAGCACGAGACAGACCACGTCCGCCCGCCGAAATGCGTCGCGCGCGCGATCCACTCCAATCTTCTCTGCTTCGTCGTTTGCCTCTCGGATACCCGCTGTGTCGATGAGGCGCACGGGCACACCGTCGAAACTTATTCTTTCGTCGATCACGTCCCGCGTGGTTCCGGCAGTCGCAGTCACGATCGCACGGTCGCTCCCCAGCAGCGCGTTCAACAGCGAGCTTTTTCCGACATTCGGTCGCCCGATGATGGCAACCTTCAGCCCGTCGCGCAGCACTCTGCCGCGCCGCCCTTGCGCAATCATCGCGTCCACCCTTGCAAGCGCTGTCGCAAGAGACGACGGCAAGTCTTCCAGTGTGTCCGCCTCCGCCTCGTCCGGATAATCGATCGCGGCGTCGATGCCACTCAGCGCGTCGGTCAGCAGGTTTTCGACCGAAGCGATCTCCCGCTTGACGCTGCCTTGCAGCTGCGCGAGTGCCGATTTCAGGCTCTGCTCCGCGTCTGCGTTGATCACATCCATGACCGCCTCCGCAGCGGAGAGATCCATCTTTCCGTTTAGAAAAGCGCGCTTGGTAAACTCGCCGCAATCTGCCGGACGAAACCCCAGCGAAGCCAGCGCGCTCAGCACCCGCTGTACCGTCTGCATGCCGCCGTGTACGTTCAGCTCCATCATATGCTCGCCTGTATAGCTGCCCGGCATGGGGAAATACACCGCCATGCATTCGTCGATGATTTCGCCGTTATGCTTTAGGTGCGCATGCACGAGCTCCCGCGATCGCATTGACGGGTCGCGGTCGAGCAACTCTTTCGTCTTCTCCGCATCCGGGCCGGAAACGCGTATGATCACGATCGCTCCGCCGATGGCGGAGGATGGCGCATAGATCGTATCTTCCATTGTTTTCTCCAACTGAGTCATGAAGCGTTCGCACAAGTCTTGAAAGCGCATTTCAAATCAACGCCCAAAACTGAACGCGAGCCGCCGCGTTTGCTGCGACGGCTCACTATATTTAGTCTATCGTTCGGGCGTAATGACGACATGCCGATTGGGTTCTTCTCCCTCGCTGTGCGTGGTCACACCCGCAAATCCCTGCAGCGCACTGTGCAGCACGCGCCGCTCGTATGGATTCATCGGTTCCATCGCCACGGGGCGGCCGGATTGCCGCACATGCTGTGCGTTTTTGCGCGCGAGACGCTTGAGCGTCTCTTCGCGGCGCGAGCGATACCCTTCGGTATCCAGCGTGATGCGCAGATAGCCTTCCTCTTTGCGGTTTTTGTTGGCAACCAGCGAAACAAGATACTGCATTGCATCCAGCGTTTCGCCGCGCCGACCGATGAGCAACCCCATCGTTTCCGCATTGATACAAAGGCGCAGACCGTTTTCCGTTTCCGCCGCCAGAATCGGAGCGGGGCTGTTCATCTTTTCGAGCAGTTCACTTAGAAACAACGCGCAAGGCGTGTTCTTTGCGAGCTCTTCGCTGTAATCAAAGTGTTCCTGCGGCGTGGTTTCCTGCGCCCGGCTGCGGCTCTGCCCGCCAAAAGACGAACCGTCACGATCGCTGCGCGAAGAGCCGTATTGCGGCGATTGACGCGGAGCCTCTCCGTAGCGTCCGCCACGCTCTCCACCGCGCCGTTCGGGATACGCGCCGCTGTTTCTTTGGGGCTGTTCACGGCGCTGCTGGAAGCTCGCTTCCTTTTCTTTGCGATAGACCTGCTCCATCTCCATGACGAGCGGAACCTCGCGCTGCGTCAGACGGATGATCGCCTGCTTCGCGCCGATACCGAAGAGGCCTTTGCTCTCGGACTGGATGGTTTCGATCTCGACTTCGTCGATGGTCACGCCCATTTCATTCAAGCCATTATAGATGGCCTCATCGACGCTATGACCCGAAAACTCCATGCTCCTCATTTTACGCTAACCTCCGTAACCGCCGCATTCTGCTNNACGACCGGTTGATGAGCAGCGATGTCCCTAACGAAAAGATGTTGCTAAACGTCCAGTACACTGCAAAGCTTGCATTGTATTGCAGGCAGAATACAAACGACATCGCCGGCATGAGCCAGTTCATTATCTTGTTTGTGTTCGCCGTTGCGGCGCTCTTTGGCTGGTTTCTCTGCATGATCCAGGTGGAGAGATACGTCGATCCGCCCGCAAGAACCGGGAAGATGAACCAGCCGTTGTTAAACCCCTTGTAGAGCTCTGCGCACGGCGCCATCAGCGCGTTGTAGCTTGCGGCGAGTTCGTCCGTCAGCGTTGCCAGCGCATAGGTGTCTCCGCTCTTGATGAANNCCAAGGTCAACAAGCCGCTGCAGGGCTTCCGGATTGTCCCTAAAGTAAAGCAGCTTTGGCATCGTGTTGTTCGCGGCGCCGAAGAACTCTTTGGCAGTTGCAATGACCGGCGAAAAGCCGTTGTCGGGCATCCAGAGATTGTTGATCCAGAAGAACTTGAAGCTTTGGAACAGCTCAATACCCTTGTCTGTGTTCTCGTCGAGCGTGAGAATGAGGCGAATCATCATCTCATTGCCCCACTGGCGGAACGCCGCGATGAAGATGAAGAACAGCGGCATGGTGATGAGCATCGGAAGACACCCGCCAAACATACTCACGCCATTCTCGCGCATGAATTTCTGCTGCTCGGCATTGAGCTTCTGCGGGTCCTTCTCGTACTTCTTCTTGAGTTTATCGAGCTGCGGTTGCACCGCCGCCATCTTCATGGAAGATTTTCTGGAGCGGATGTCTCCAAAAACCGTCAGGACGCGAATCAACAGCGTCGCGATGATGATCGTAAGGACAATGCTCTCGTTTGTCAGGGTCTCGTAGAGCCAGCGCATTCCAAGGAATGCCCACTGTGTGATAAAGAAATCGCCTTGCAAGGGGGATGCCCTCCTCTCTCTATATACGGGAGTTTGATTTTTTCTGTAGAGCCGGGTGAAATGTGCGCTTCTTACGGAACCGGGTCATATCCGCCTTTGCAAAGCGGGTTGCATCGCAGGATGCGCCAGAGCGCGAGCAGGCTGCCTTTGAAGGCGCCGTGCTTTGATATAGCCTCCATTGCATACTCGGAACACGTCGGCGTAAAACGGCAGCTAGGCGGCAATAAGGGAGAGATGTATTTTCGATAACCGCGAACCATTGCGAGCAGAATCCGCTTCATACAGGCTCCTCCGCACGCAAAAGCTCAGCGCGCCGGAGTTGAGAAAGCATCGATTCTCGAATCTCTAGAAACGGTGCCTCGACGATAGCATCTCGTGCGATGAAGATCAGGTTCATGCCTCCCTTGATCGCAGGAATCATTGGAGTTACAGCTTCGCGCATGCGTCTCTTGACACGGTTTCGAACGACGGCATTGCCGATCTTCTTGCTGACCGAGAATCCGATCTTTACGCTCGATCCGCGGTTTTTGGCAAACACCAGCGAGAGAAGCTTTCCCCCGCAAGACTTCCCGGCGCGGTAGGTATAGCGAAACTCTTTTTTCCGCCGCAGAGCATCACTGCGCTTCACAATGCCGCATCCTTAAAAACATCCTCAGTCCGACTGGTTCCCATAGCCGCTTTGCGTCGCAACAGGAATCAGCAGCCTTT
>DNFZ01000015.1 GCA_003486785.1 Clostridiales bacterium
TCGGGCGGCTTTGTCTGCGATAGGCTCTTCCCTGCGCATATTTTGTCAGAGCGAGCATTTCAAAAAAGCACGATCGTGCAGACCGCGCAGATCATATTGACATCATGCCGTTTCAACACCATAATGGATGAAAAGCATGCCGTTTTTTGGTCGCACGCGTTTATCAAATCAATACCCCTGATCAAAAAGCAGTTCCGGAGGTATATATGGGAAAAGCCCGGCTGATTGCCCGGCCTATCGTTCGCGCACATACGCGGCATCGCCTCGCATCGTCGAGACGCTCCGCTGCGTTTGTTCTCTTGGGACGTGCGCTCATTTCTATATATCTAAAGCGCGCGCTCGCGTTTACGGGCGTTGAAATACGGTCGCCGGAAACGATCCTATCCGAGCTTCGAGATTTTCAGCAGAAGCGCTCCCGCCTGATCGTCGCCTTTCGCCATCCGTACGGGGACGAGCCGCAGTTGATGTTTCACGTGTTTGAAAACATGCTGCCTCGCCTTGCAAGAAAGGCGGGTAAGCCGCTGTCGGCCCCGCCCGCGCTGCGGTTTGTGCACGATTATGCCGTTGCGCTCTGGGGCGATGCTTTCATTCGTTTTCTGCTGCCGCGCGCCGGTGCGCTGCCCGTCTATCACGTCAAATGCGAAACAAACAGCCTCTCCAACATCCGCGCCGTGCTGCGGGATGGCGCATCTCCCCTCGGCCTCGCGCCGGAAGGACAGATTTCCTATCACAGCGAAACCCTGCCGCGCATCGAGCTAGGCGCCGTTCGCATGGGGTTTTGGTGCGCAAGCGATCTGGAGCGGGCCGACCGCGCGGAAGAGGTTCGCATCCTGCCAATCTCAGTCCATTATCAGTATGACAAGCGGGACTTTGGCAGGGTCGCCGCGCATGTTTGCCGCCTTGAGACACTCTGCGGGCTTGCATGCGGCGCAAAGAAGATAGATGGTTCGCTGGCCACCCTTCTGCCGCGGCTGATTGTGATTGAGCAGCACTTGCTTGCGATTGCGGAGGCGTTTTATGCGCAGACCTACGGGTTTCGCTTGCCGGACGAGATTCCGGACGAGAGCGAGCCGGAGCGGCGGCAGCGGAGATGGATCGCGCTATTGCCCGCTGCGCTTCGGGTCGCGGAGCAGATGCTGGGCATTGACCCCGGAGCGGAAGACCTCGTCCAGCGGATGTATCGCGTCCGGCTGGAAGGCTGGGGCCGCGTGTATCCTGAAGAGTCGCTCGACGCCCTCTCCCCGCTGGAGCAGGCGCTGGCCGACCGCCGCGCGGGCGAGGGCTGGTTTGCCATGCGGCATATGGAGCTGGTGGATCTGATGTCCTATCACGATGTGGCGTATGTCGAGGGCAGCTCCGAAAGCGCGCCGCGTGACGATCGGATTGTGGAGCACGTGCTCAACTTAGCCGATCTGGCAAGCCGACTCATGGGCGGCAACATCACAAACCGCCCGAACGACATCCGAAAACGCGCGGTGATCGTGCCCGGAGACTGCGTCAATCTCACTGCGCGGATGCCAGACTACCGCATGCAACCCAAGCAAGCCGCGCGCGCCGCCACCGATGCGCTCGCAAACAATCTGAAACGATGCATAGAGAGGTATCAAAATGAAACAAAAGGCTGACAACGCTTCCGCGCGCCCCGCCTCCCGCCTGCCGCTTCGCGTAAAACTCGGGTTCGGCATCGGGGACCTCGGCGGAAACCTCTTCTTCACCGCGATGGGGTTTTACTCGCTGATCTACCTGACAGACACCGTCGGCATTGCCGCGTCTCTGGCGGGCATCGCTATCCTCGTTGGAAAATTCTGGGACGCGGTGACCGATCCCATGGTCGGGTTTCTCTCCGACCGCACGCGCTCGCGCTGGGGACGCAGGCGGCCGTATCTGCTCTTTGGCGCGCTGCCGCTGCTGCTTGCCATGTGGTATTTTTTCTCCGCGCCGGACTACTCCGCGGCGCAGACGACGGGTTTCTTGTGGGCGACGTTCGCGCTGTGCCTGCTCAACACCGCCTATACGGTCGTCAACATCCCCTACGGTTCGCTCACGCCCGAGATCACGAAAGATTATAAGGAGCGCACCTCGCTCAACGGCTTTCGCTTCAGCTTCGCGGTGATCGGCACCATTTTGGGCGCCGCCGTCGTCATCCCGATCGTGAGCCTGGCGGGCGATCCGCACAAGGGATATTCCATCGTCGGCCTGCTGTTCGGCTTTATCATGGCGGCGACGATTTTGACCACGTTTTTCACCGTCCGCGAAACGCCGCACAAGGACGAACCGCGCCCCAAGGCGAAGTTTTTCGAGACGTTTCTGGTCGTCTTTAAAAACAAGATGTATTTGCGACTTGTCGCGGTCTATACGCTCAACCTCACGGGCATCACGTTCGTGCAGACGATGCTGGTCTACTATTTTAAGTATATCTACCGGGATGAGGGCATGACCACGATCGCCATGCTGCTGCTGCTTGGGGTTGCGATGCTCTGCGTGCCGCTCTCGGTTCTGGTCGCCAAGCGTCTGGGTAAGAAGCGCACCTATCAGCTCGCGCTCGGCATTCTCACCATCAGCTGCCTTGCGATGTTCTTCTTTGCGCATACGCTCGGCATGCTCTTTACGTTCTGCGTGATGGTGTTTGCAGGCGTGGGCATCGGTTTTGGTTATGTGCCGCCGTTTGCGATGCTGCCGGACGTGGTGGAGGTAGACGCGGTGCAGACCAAGACCCGCAAAGAGGGCGCGTATTACGGGATGTGGACGTTCTTCTCCAAGATCGGCGTGGCACTTGCCGCTGCGCTCTCCGGTGTGTTTTTAGGCTTTGCAAAGTTTGTGCCAAATCTTGTCGATCAGGCAAGCAGCGCGCTGCTTGCCATTCGGCTCATGATCGGCCCCGCGCCTGCGATCATCTTTTTGGCGGGGATCTTGCTGATTCAGCCGTATCCGCTGGATGAGAAGAACTATGACGCAATCCTCGCGCTGGAGGATCAGCCGGAGTAATCGATCGACCAATGCGCCTGCGGCAAGCCGCAACGACAATCGCAATTCCGTGCAAAAACAGGGGCTGCCTTCGGCTGCCCCTGTTCTGTCGCATAGAATGTGCTTCTCTATTTCAGTTGCTTCTCTATGTTTTCTAAATTATATTGTTCTCTCTATTTCATTTTTTCTCTTTAATATTGCTTTTTTCCGAATATAGCTCAGACATCCCTTATTCTGTGGCTCAATGCTCTATTTCTCTATATTGCTTTCTTTCTGGATATAGATCGGGCGGCGCTTGACCTGCATATAGGTGCGCGCGACATACTCGCCGATGATGCCGAGCGCAAGCAGGATCAACCCGCCCAGCGTGAGCAGAATCGCCAGCAGCGAAGGATAGCCCGCCACGGGGTTGCCCCAGATCAGCGCGATGACCACGCGGATGACCATGTAGATCAGCGCCAGCGCAGAGACGATGCTGCCCACGGCGGTCGCCATCTGCAAAGGCACGGTCGAGAAAGAGACGATTCCTTCGACAGCGTACTTTGCGAGCTTCCAGAACGACCATTTCGTCTCGCCCGCCGCACGCTCGATGTTCTCATACTCCAGCCAGACCGTGTCAAACCCCACCCACATGAAGATGCCCTTGGAGAAACGGTGGTATTCGGGCAGCTCCAGCACCGCGTCTACCACGCAGCGGCGCATCATGCGAAAATCCCGCGCACCGTCTACAAACTCCGTGTCCGAAATCTTGTTGATGATCCGATAAAACGCGCGCGCAAACGCACTGCGGATCTTCGGCTCGCCCTTTCGTGTGACGCGGCGGGTGGCAACGCAATCGCACGCCTCCGCAGCGAGCCGCTCCAGCATGCTCGCGATCATCTCCGGCGGGTCCTGCAGGTCGCAATCCATCACGCAGACAAACTCGCCTTTTGCATGCCTAAGCCCTGCGTACATGGCGGCTTCTTTGCCGAAATTGCGCGAAAAGGAGATGTATTTTACCCGTTCATCCGCTTCGGCGAGCGTGCGCAGGATCGGGAGCGTCTTATCCTTTGAGCCGTCGTTGATTAAAATGAGCTCAAACTCGTAGTCCGTCAGCCGCGAAAACACGGTTTCCCGCATCGCTGCATAGTAGAGCGGCAGCATCGCCTCCTCGTTGTAGCAGGGGCAGACGATAGAAACCAGCGGGCTTTGCCGCGGGTTTTGCACGCGGGGGGGCGATTCGGGCGTCAGCAGTTTCTCTTGCATGCCATCCTCCATCCGCTTAAGCGGGGGTTGCAATCATTGGCACGCCCCGAATGACCATCAGCAGGACAGATGCCAGCAGCCAGAGGCCAAGCGTGATCATCATCGAAACGCGTAGTTTGGTAACGGTTCGCTTGATCCGCCTTTCGATTAAATTCGGCACAAACAGCGCGATGAGCGCCGCGGCGATGGTGCCATACATCCCTATGGACTCAAACGAGCTGAAATACGTCAAAAGGCCGCCGCAAATCAGTCCGAGCAGAACGCCGCCGCAGCGCTGGTACAGGTTCCATTTCGCTTCCGGGATGCTGTGTATCTTTTTCTGTAGATCGTCCAGCTCCTCGGTCGGCTGTTGCTCCAGGTCGCTTTGCTGTGGCTCGTTGTCCGGATTGTTCTCTGGGATACGTGTTTGGTTTGGTTCCATTGTTCGTCCTCCGATGTGCAGTATGGGCAGCGGGTATAGCTCGATGACGAGGCGGTTTTTTCGCCGCGCAGGGGCTCGCGCAGGCGGCAGGCTTTCGCGCTCTTTCTTCGGCGATGCTTGCTTTGCGCTCTGCAAAAAGATGTTGGCCGCGCTGTTTCCAATGCGCGGGTTGATGTGGGAAAGGCCGGATTTGGCATCCGTTCTTATGTCCTGTTGAGTATATCATTTTGCGCGGCGCGATTCAATCATTGCGCGCACGGCAATCTTTCGCAAGCCGGCGCGTTCCTTCGCATATCTTCGCATAGCTTTGCGCAAAAAACGGCTTGCGTGCGCTTGCAAAGCGCACACGCGTGTGCTAGAATATTTCTCTGAGCCGGTGTGATGGAATTGGCAGACGTGACGGACTCAAAATCCGTTGGTAGCGATACCGTGTCGGTTCGAGTCCGACCACCGGCACCAAAGAGGAAGGTACATTTTTGTACCTTCCTCTTTGTTTATGTTGATTAGAAGACCTATCGGAGTTATTAACAAACTATTCGTTTTCAAAACCAGCTTAGTTCATCGACTTTTTAACACTTCTATGTTATAGTTTTCTAGAGGTGATTTGGATGGAAGATTTAAAAGCTTGGATTCCAGAAGATATGCTTGAAAAGTTTGATTTCTATAACTATAATCATGCGGCAGAAATACTAAGCCAATCTTTCGCTTCAGAGTTTTATGGTTTCTTAGATGCCTTGCAAGCTATTCAGATTTCTGTTTCTGATATTCTCACTCCTGGTGGCAACCAATCACCAACACCCCCCAAATTCTCTGTTCTACTAGATCCAGATGGCTGGAAAGAAATACGGATTTCGGGTGATTTGCTGGTTAAAATATT
>DNFZ01000148.1 GCA_003486785.1 Clostridiales bacterium
GGCGGACGAAATCAACCGCGCCTCGAGCAAGACGCAGTCGGCTCTTTTAGAGGTTATGGAAGAAAACAGCATCACGGTAGACGGCGTCACGCGCGCCGTACCCCAGCCGTTCCTCGTCGTCGCCACGCAAAACCCCGCCGGCTCCTCCGGCACGCAGCCGCTGCCGGAATCCCAGCTGGACCGCTTCATGGTGCGGCTTTCGATGGGCTATCCCGATCGCAGGAGCGAGATGGAGATGCTGCGCCGCCATCAAAACGCGGTGTCGCTGGATTCCGTAAGCCGCGTCATCACCCCGCAGGATCTGATGGTGATGCAGCGTGAGGTGGAGGCCGTCTATGTATCCGAGGCGCTGTTTGCCTATATCACCGAGCTGACCGGCTGGACGCGCTCGCAGCCCGCCATCCGCATCGGCGTAAGCCCGCGTGGAACCATCTCGCTGCTTCGCATGAGCAAGGCCGCGGCATACCTCTCCGGGCGCAACTATCTCATCCCGCAGGATGTGCAGCTGGTGTTTGAAAGCGTGGCCGCGCACCGCATCCTGCTCAGCCCCCGCGCGCTGGTCAGCGGCGTGAGCGAGCAGCAGCTCGCAAAGCGCGCACTGACACAGGTGCAGGCGCCCGTGGCGGTATAGCCCCATGGCCGGGAACCGGATTCTATATACATATGCGCTCTTTTTCGCGTTTATTTTATTCGTGTTATTCGATTTATATCTGTTCCATCTTTTGTTCATTTTTTTGCTGATTTTACCGGTGGTGTCGCTACTATCGGCGCTTCCTGTGCGCAAAAATCTTCGCTATGCGCTGGAGATAGACGACGATATCATGGCAAAAGGTGTTTGCGATATCCGCATCAAGGCGCGCAACGGCAGCGTTCTGCCCTGCGCCGGTGTGCGCTTCACGCTTGAGCGGCACAATGCCCTCGGCCGCGTCGGCGAGCGATATACCGAGTCCGCCGAGGATATCTTGCAGTTTTCTCTTGGTCCGAAGCGTTCGCACGCCATGCAGCCCGCCGTCAAGATGGCGCATTGCGGCCGTGTCGATATTTTTGTGCGCCGCGTTCAGGTGCTCGATACGCTCGGCCTGATTGCGCTAAACGTTCCTGAAAAAAACGGCGCGACCGCTGCGGGAAGCGTATATGTGCTGCCGGAGTTGCAGCAGCGCAGCATCCAGACGGATGAAGCCGCAGATCTTGGCCTCGACAGCGCGCGCTATTCCACGGAAAAAGCAGGCGGTGACCCTTCCGAAATCTTTCAGCTGCGCGATTACCGCGAGGGCGACCCGCGCCACAGCGTACACTGGAAGCTCAGCAGCCGCATGAACCGGCTGATCGTGCGCGAATTCGGCCTTCCATTAAACCCATCGCTCCATTTTTTGCTCGAGCTGCGCGAGGATGCCACACCGGAGGCGGCGGAAGCGATGCTTGGCACCATGCTCGCGTTCTCCGAATACCTCATGGCGCGGGATGTCAACCACGTCATCAGCTGGATCAGCGAGGAAGGCAGCCTTCGCACCATGCCCGTCACGGGGCCGGAAGCGCTGGCTTCCGTGCTGCATGAGTTGCTCGCCCTGCCGGCTCAGGCGAGATGGAGCACCCTCGAGTGCTTTGCAACCGAAGGCGTGGCCCGCGCGGATACGCACGTGGTCTATCTTCTCGCAGGCAGCGTGTGGAACGCGCCGGGGGACGAAGCGGGCGCGCGCCTGCTCGCTGCGCTGACCGATCTTGGCGCATGCCGTCGCCTGACGCTCATGCCGCACGCTTGCGACGATGAGACGGCCGCTGCGCTGCGGGAGCTCGGCTGCGAGGTGCAGCTGCTCGATGGCAGCGTGCCCGGCGCGGAAACGGAGGCGGACGCATGAGCGCCGGTAAGCGCGCGCCGCGCGCGGCTCAACCGATCCCTCTGCCGGAGAACACGCCCGCAAAGCTGCTTTTACACATCTCGCAGCGGCTTGCGGTGCTTCTGCTTGCGGTGCTTGGCTTTCTCTTTTGCCTGCTCACGAGCTATCAGCTCGATCTGCCGCTCGAAACGCTCGTTTGGACGGCGGTCGCATTTTCGCTGCTGTTCGTTGCGGTTTTTTCGATGCAAAGGAGCGCGCTTCTCGTGCTGGCGTGCCTGTTTGCCGCTATCGCCTACGGCATCTCTCACGCGAACGATCTGCTGCAGGGGTCGCTTTTGCTTATCGAGCGCGTCGCCTTGTCGCTCTCGCTGAATCTGCCGGAGGCGCTCGGGCTGCTGCTCCACCCCGCGATGGCGGACGAAGCGCTGCGCTTGATGACGCTGGCGGCGCAGGCGCTGCTGTTTGTGGTATCATTCCTTTCCGCGTTTTTCATCATCAGCCAGCCCAGCGTGCCGGGGCTTGCGCTCTCAACGCTGCCGGCGCTGCTGCCCGCGCCGTTTTACCTGCTCTCCCCTGCACTGCTGCCGTTTTTCATGCTGTTTGCCGCGCACATGATGGTGTTTGCCTTCAACAACGCAAAACGCGCGCAGACCACGCTGCGGGCGCGCGTATATGTTCCGCTCAGCAGGCGAAAGGCGGATCTTGTGGCGCAGCGCGCGGCGCAGAATTCGCTCTCGCTGCTCGTGCTGCCGCTCATTGCTCTAGCCGCGCTCATCTCCGGCATCGTACTACCGCAGGAGGGATATGAGCGACCGGAGGCGATCGAGTCCCTGCAACAAAAGATCTTTTCATTGGATCTCGGCAAAGAGGCATTCTGGCGCAGCAACGACGGGCTCACGCGCGGAGATCTCACGAGCCTGTCCGCGATCCGTTTTTCCGGCGCAACCGCGCTCGAGGTGCGCGTTTCCAACCATTCTTCACTGTATCTAAGGGATTACGCGGGCGCGCTCTATACCAAAGACGGCTGGAAAAACGTCTCTTCCGGCGATTTTTCCACGCTGTCGAACAGCATCGAAATCGCGCCGCAAAACCTGCTCGCATCCGCAGCCGCGCTCGGCGGCAGCACGCCGGAGAAATTTGAGCTCTCCGTTCGCAACATTGCGGCCACGCCGCTCTCTATCTGGGCGCCGCCGGGGCTCATGACGCGCGCGGACGAGCTCGCCAATGCGGGCTATGTGCAGGATACCGCGCTGGCGTTCGTCTCCTCCGCCTCCTCCGCGGAGTACACACTGGAAGCAATCCCCGTCGGCATGGCGCTGTATTCCGTTTCAAACGCGTCGGATGGATTCAGGAGCGCGTATCAAAAAGCCGCGGGCGCAGCATACGGGCTAAGCCGCCTGGAGAACAGCGGCGCGGACACCGTGAGGCAAAGCGCCAGCACGTATATCGACTATCTCTTTGACGTATACACCAGCCTGCCGGATGAAACGCGCACAGCCGCGCAGGCGCTGCTGCAAACCTACGGCATTCGCGCGGAATTGGACGAGGCCGCGCTCAATCTCGCCGGGACTTGCCAGTCGATCCGCTCGCTGCTCGCCGCGCGCTGCAGCTATGATTATTCTCCCGCGCAGATCCCGCAGGGGGTTGACTTTGCCACCTGGTTTTTGCAGGACGCACAAAGCGGCTATTGCGTCCACTTTGCCACCACGGCGGCGGTGCTCCTGCGCGCGCTCGGCATTCCGGCGCGCTATGCGGAGGGGTATATCGTCATCCAGAAGGATTATGACAAGCAGCCGGACGCTGATGGGTTTATTCCTATTGAAGACACGCATGCGCACGCCTGGGTCGAGGTGTTTGATCCCTCCATACTTGAGTGGGTGCCGGTCGAGATGACAAAGAGCGCGTCGAGCGACGGCCAGCCGACGCCCGATGGCACCGACGATCCGTTGGGTGAACCCACGCTTTCGCTCTCTGCCTTTACGCCGGAGCCAACGCCGGAACCGACCCCGACGCCTACGCCGGAGCCAACGCCGACACCCACGCCGGAGCCAGACACGGATACGCCGGAATCAAACGCGGATTCGGAAGATTCGGAAGATCCGGAGGAAGCGGATGACGCGGCGGCTGAGCAAATCACGCCCACGCCCGCGCCGACGAGCGGCGGCGAGGAGGATTCGGATGCTGCCAATGAGGGCGAGGATGCGTCGTCCCCGACGGAAGAGGATGCGACGGCGGCTGCCGGTTCGGCTCAGCCGCGTCCGCCGCTCTGGCCGGTCTTTGCGCTACTCGCCGTAGCAGGCATTCCGCTTGCGGCGTTTGGCTATCGAAAGTTTCTGCACGAACGGCTCATCCGCTCACTCCTGCAAAAAGACGCCAACGCAGCGGCGCTCTTTGCCGCGCGCTATGCCCTTAGCATGCTACGCTTTGCAGGCGCGCCCGATCCGCAGCCCCTAGAATCGCCGGAACAATACGCCTACGCAGTCGCGCGGAAGATTCCCGCGGCCGACCGGATGCGGCTGGAGTCCGCGCTGCTGATCGCGCAGCGCGCGCGCTTCTCAGGCAGAATATGCACAAAACGGGAGCGCGATGAGATGATCGGCTACGTAAACGCGCTCGCCGCTGCCCTCCCCAAAGGGATGAAACGGCTCAAGCGTCTGCTGTTTGCCTGGCGCTTCCCGGCGGTGTAGCGCAAAGAGACTAATTTACAACGGTATACGTTCTAAACATAAAGACAATCAGCACGACAATGCGAGAAAAAGCCCTCCTGCAAAGGAGGACTTTTTCGTGCAGCAATGATTGTTTGATTATGCCTTGGGCATTTCCGTTTCCTCGCCCACGCCGCCTTTGACGAAGATTTCTTCATAGCCCGCGGCGCTGATGAGGCCGAGCAGCAGCGGCACGACCAGCGCAAAGAAAATGCTCACGAGCGCGGCGATGATCATGAATGCGACACCAACGTAAGGAATCAGCGAAAGCCCGCCGAGCACGAGCATCACACCCGCGCAGCAAAGGCCTACGATGAAGTCCGCTAAAAACAACCTTCCCTTGAAGCCCTCCGTTTTCCTCACAGAAAGGCGCAGCGCCTCAGTTGCGGAGATCTCCGGATCCTGAATAATGATGTACGGCACGAAGCGATAGGAATACATCTTGATGACGGCAAATACGGGCCCGACGATTGGGATCAGTCCCCAGATGAAAACCCACAGCGCCATCCAGCCCATGCCACCTGCCACTTTGAAAAAGCGGCTGAATCCGGCAAACAGCGCGTCGGAGTTGACCTCCTGCCCGCGATATCCCGCGAGGAACACCGCCGCCATGCCCGCGTTGAGCACGAGCGCAATGGGGATGGAGATGATCGGCAGCATGCCAAACGCCGCAGCCAGCGCAACGAGCAGCTGGCACAGCAACGACACACCCCAGAGCCGGAACGGTTTTTCCTTGAGTACCTGTAGCGCTTTTTCGATCAAATCGCGGGCGCGGATGCCCAGCGCTGCTCTTGCCTGTTTCTTCGGGCGATATGGTTTCCCGCCATCGGAGGGCATACCGCAGTTGGGACAGAAGTTTTC
>DNFZ01000267.1 GCA_003486785.1 Clostridiales bacterium
CGGGCTTTCGTTCAATTTCGGGGCGATCAACAAGGGGGCGCTGCTGCTGCTTGCCATGTTTGCAACCGCGCAATTTGGCGCGATTCTGTTGCATCTGCTGTTTTGCAAGGTGTTTAAAATCGACTCCGACACCGCGCTGATCACGTCCACCGCGGGGATCTACGGCCCTGCTTTCATCGTGCCCGTCGCGGACGCGATGAAAAACCGCGAGGTCGTGCTGCCCGGGTTGATCTGCGGCATCATCGGCTATGCGCTTGGCAACTATCTTGGCATCGGCATAGCGATCGCGCTGCAGTTCTTCGGCGGCTAACCAATCGCCGGAATCCAGGCAAGAACCCGATTCAATCAGCCATACGGAGGCAAAAAACATGCTACAAATCAAAACCCAGCTCATCAACGGAGATTTTGACGCGACGCTGCGGCATCTTTACGGCAGCGCCATGGAGACGCAGAAGGCGAAGTATGCCGCGCTTGCAGACGCCTTTGAAAGCGCTTTCGGCGAAAGCGACGATGCGGCGCTCTTCTCCGCGCCGGGGCGCAGCGAGATCGGCGGCAATCACACGGATCATCAGCTCGGGCGCGTGCTCGCCGCGACGGTCACGATGGACTCCCGCGCGGTCGTCGCGCCCAGAAGCGACAGCATTGTTCGCATCCATTCTCAGGGTTACACGCCGCTTTGCGTGTCGCTGGATCATCTTGCGCCAAACGCCGCCGAGGAAAACGCCAGCGAAGCGCTTGTGCGCGGCATTGCGGAGCGCTTCGCGCAGACCGGGCGAACGGTCGGCGGCTTCGACGCGGTAACCGCATCCGACGTACCCAAAGGCTCCGGCCTATCCTCCAGCGCTGCGTTTAGCATACTCGTGAGCACCATCTTTTCCGTGCTTTACAACGGCGGTCAGATTCCCCCTGTTGAGCAGGCGCTCGCCAGCAAATACGCAGAAAACAAGCACTTTGGCAAGCCTAGCGGGCTTATGGATCAGCTCGCATGCGCCGTTGGCGGGTTTGTCGCCATCGACTTTGAGCATCCGGAGGAGCCGAAGATCGAGAAGATCGACTGTGACCTCGCCTCGCTTGGCTACGCAATCTGCATCGTCAACTGCGGCGGAAACCACGCGGATTTGACGCATGAGTACGCAGCCGTTGCAAAGGATATGGGCGATGTTGCGCGTTACTTTGGCAAGGCCGTGTTGCGCGAAGTGGACGAAGCTGCGTTCTTCGCTTCGCTTGGCCAGCTGCGAAGCAGCGTGTCCGATCGCGCACTGCTGCGCGCCATGCATTTCTTTGGCGACAACGCGCGCGTGCAGCAGCAGGCGGAGGCGCTGAGGCAGCGAGACATCGAGACCTTCCGCCAGCTCATGATCGAAAGCGGCAGATCCAGCTTCATGATGCTGCAAAACGTCTGCCCGACGGATGCGAGCGAGCGCGGGCTTGCGCTGGCGTTGGCGCTGTCCGAGCGTACGCTGGGGGATCGCGGCGCGTGGCGCGTCCACGGCGGCGGCTTCGCGGGAACGATTCTCGCGCTTGTGCCGCTTGAAATGATGACGACGTATCAGACGCAGATGGAGCATGCGTTTGGTCAGGGCTGCTGCTATCGCTTCGCCGTGCGCCCCGTCGGCGGAATAAAGATCGGATAAGCACGCAATCGTGCGCAAACAAACGCCGCTTTCGAGAAAGACTCGAGAGCGGCGTTTTTGTGTTTTCATCGTTTTAGCGTTCTTCCCAAAAGGCAGCCTGTCGGATGGATTATGCCCTTTACAGCACGAAGATCGTGATCCCGATGAACAGGAGCACGGAAAACATCGTCTGCAGCGACAGCGACATGGAAACATCCGCGCGCTCCTGCTCGTTTGTGGTAAATATGGTCAAAATATACGGCGCCGGCGTCATAAACAGAATGACGATCGCCCAGCGCATCGCTTCCGACAGCGGAACAAACGCGCCAAGGAAGAGCAGCGCAGCGGCGCAGAGCGCGCCGCAGACCAGCACCCGCAGCAGGACGGAGAGGGCTGCCGTTGCAAAGTTTTTTCCTGAAAACTCGATGCCGTAGCCGACGACGATCAGAATCACGCAGGAGAGCGGCGCCGCGATAAAATCACAGAGCGACTGGATGAGATCCGTCACGCCCGAAGGCGCAAGCGCGCGGGAAACGCCGGATATGGCGAGCGCTGCGCCCGCGAGCATCGCCCACGGAATGGGGTTTGTCACCAGCGCCTGCAGAGACTCCTTGCGCGTGCATCCGATGCGGGAATAGAGCGCGGCGATATAGCCGGAGAAGATGAAAAGTACATGGCCAAAGTCGATCATCGCCATATTGCGCAGGTTTTCCGCGCCGAAAAGCAGCGCATAGAGCGCATAGCCAAGCATGCCGACTTCCCAGCCCGTGGTCATATACTTCAGCATCGGGCTGCGCTTATCCAGCGTTTTTTTAAACAGGAAGCCGATTCCTAGCCCTGCATATCCCAGCACGAACATCGTCACACCAAACAGCAGAATGCTCAGCGAGTATTCCGCTGTGAAAAACAGGCCAAACAGCATCGCAGGCAGCGCGAACTTCATCACAAACGTCTTCATGCCCTCGATCGCTTCGGGCGTAAGGATGTCCCGCTTGCGCGCAAGAAAACCGATGCCAAGCGAAACGATGAGCGGAAGCACGATTTTGAGTATGGATACGATATTTTGCATGCGTTATCTCCCAAGAAACGATTTTGCGCGTAATCCCTATGCGCATGTTTACTGCGGGCGCGCGCGAGGCTTACTCTGCGGCGAGTTTTGTGAGCAGCGCAATGTGCTCCGGCGTGGTGCCGCAGCAGCCGCCTATGCCCCAGACG
>DNFZ01000183.1 GCA_003486785.1 Clostridiales bacterium
GCGGTTTCAACCCGGCGCAGTGTGAGATAGTTGATAAAATTGTCGCCCGTTTGCTCCTTAAAGAGCTTGCTGAAATAATAGGGGCTCACATGCACTTCGCGCGAGACTTCCTCCAGCGTGAGATCCCGGTGGAAGTTGCGGTCGATGAATACCCGCGCTTTCAAAATGATGTGGCTTGCTTTCTCATTCGCTTTGGAGGAGGCGTTTCGCGCGCTCTCAGCGATCTTTCGCAGGAACCAGGCTTTGAGTTCTTCATAGTTCTCGGCGGCAAGCACGGATGGCAGATAGTCATCGCGATCCAGAAAATGATACTTGAGACCGCCGCCTTCGTGAAACACATTGTATTCCGCGCGCATCACAAACTCCAGCGCCTTGAGCCGAATCGCCATGTCGTGCTCGGGATAGCGCTCGACCATCCACTGAAAAAACACCTCGGCATCCGCGGCCGCGCTCTGCGCGTCCCCGCGCAGGATCATATCTTCCAGATGCTTTTCCCGCTCTGCCGGGTATCCGCCTTCATAATCCGAAACGATGGGTAAATCGTTGAAATGCGAAACGATGCCCTTGCAGTGCTTCACGGCCTTGACCGCCTGCGAATAGCTCTCGCAAAGGCGGGTGAGCGCGACGGTCGTGCCGATGCCGAGCTTGCACTCCACGCCGCTTTTATCCTCTACGCGGTGCGCCAGCGCGCGGCCCTGCTCGATGAGCAGCAGGCGTTCGTAATATTCGTTCTCCGGCTCTTCCGCCGGACGAATGATGAGGATGCGGTTTGCCATGGCGGGGCCGACCACGCAGGGAAAGGATTCCTTGATCAGTCCACGGATGGCGGTATAGCCCTCGCTGGCTTTGATGCCGAGGTCGAGCATGTCCCCGCCAAGCATCCGCGTGAGCTCGAGCACCATGACGGTTGCATACTTGGAATCGATGCCCAGCAAGTCAAACAGACGCGCATAGGCCGTCGCGTCGTCGTTTTGCATCAGTAGCATGTAGACGAAGCTGTTCTCTAGCACGGGCAGCATATTCTCGATGCGCTCGCGCGTTTTGAGCGCGGAGCTGCGCGCTTTGCGCTCGGAATCCACGCGGCTCATCGCGCGGCGCATCACATCCGCAAACACGAGGCGGTTGACGGGCTTGGTTAAAAACTCAAATACAGAGAGGCGGATGGCTTCTTTGGCATACTCAAATTTGTCGTAGGCCGTGAGCACGATAAAGAGCGTGCCCGGGGAGGTCGCCTGAATCGCCGAGATCGCCTCCATGCCGTTGATGCCCGGCATGCGGATGTCCATTACCGCGATATCGGGGCGCGACCGCTCGGCCAGCTCGACCGCGTCATAACCGGTCTTTGCCGTTTGAACGGCGCATTGGCCGGGAAAGTTTTTTTCGAGGATGAACGTGAGCGCGTCGAGCTCGATGCCCTCGTCATCCGCCAATAGGATTTTGTACATGCTGTTACTCCGTCGTCTGGTTTCGTGTGGGGTTTTTGCGTAGAACGGATCCGTGGAGCATCCGTTGTGAAAAGAGGGAAAAGCAGGTTTCGGCCGACAGGATTATGCGGTATGCATACCGCTTTTGGGGATGATGATGGTCACCGCGGTGCCGCGCCCGCGTCCACCGCTCTTGATCTCAAACACGTCGTGTATGCCGTAGTAGATGCGCAGCCGCTCGATGACGTTTTTCAGCCCAGTGCCCCGGTGCTGCTGCCCGTCCATCTCGATTGCCATCGGCTGGCCCACGAGTACGGCGTCGATTTCTTCGCGCGTCATGCCCTTGCCGTTGTCGGTGACGGTGACGAGAATGCGCTCCTCCTCCTCGCAGACGGAAAGCAGTATGCGCTTGTCCCACTTGACGTCCCGCAATCCGTGATTGATCGCATTTTCTACGATCGGCTGGAGAATTACGCCCGGCATCATCACGCGCTCCGCCCGCCCTTCCACGCGCTTGAGATACTGAATCTCATTGGAAAAGCGAACGTTGATGATGTGCAGATACGTCTCCACCTGGCTGATCTCGTCCGCGAGGCTGCTTGCCTGCCCGGTATGCTTGACGCTGTAGCGGAAAAAGTCCGCAAGGTTTTCAACGAACAGTGTGGTTTTCTCCGCGCCCTCCATCATCGCAAGCTGCGCGCCCGCGTTGAGGGTGTTATAGAGAAAATGCGGGTTAATCTGGCTTTGCAGGAAGATCAGCTGGCTTTCCTTGAGGCTGCTCTCCATGCGAAGCTGGGTTTCCTTGAGACGGCTTTCCTCCGCCATGCGCGTCTTGATCTGGTCTACGTGCTCCTGCAGGCTGTCTGTCATTTGATTGAACGCGGAAGCGAGCACGCCGACCTCGTCGCGCGACTCCACATAGATGAAGTCAACGTCGAAATCGCCCGTGCCGACCTGTTCGACCTGCCGCGCGAGCTTGGTGAGCGGCTTTGTGATGGTGCTCGAGAGCAGCATCAGCACAAACATGTTCCCCGTGATGGCTACGAGTAGGATCACCGTGCTGAAGGTTTGCATATAACCGAGCGACGTGCGCAGCGTGTTATAGCTCTCGGCGTTGGTTTTAAATCTTGCGTTGTTGAGCTCGTTGATATAGGTATCCAGGTAGCCATAGACCTTGCTCGCTTCCTCGTAGAGAGAGCGGTATTGCTCCACGTCCCGCCCGCGCTTTGCCGCAACCGCGGAGGCGGCAAGTTTGAGATAAGCTTCGGAGATGCTGCGGATGTTTTTCTCTGCGAGTTTGAGCTCGTTGTCGGTCGGCTGGTCGTTGAGGCTTGCAATCTGCTCGCTGTAGGATTGTTCGCTGACGTAATAGTCGTTGAGCGCGGCGGTGCTCTTGGTGTTCAGATAGCGAAACATATTTGCCTGCACGTCGTCGAGCGTGCCGAGCAGTTGATTGAGGCTGATGTTGCTCGCGTACACTTTGTCGATGGTGCCGACGACGTTGTTGATGCTCACATGCATATATATGTTGACAAACGCGACCATAAACATGGTAAACGCGAACACGAGAACGAGCTTGGTGCGCAGAGGCAGATCGATAAATGTTCGGTGCACGCGGGAGAGCAGCTTCATTCCAAGCCCTCCATTTCCGCGATCGCCGCGCGATAGTCCTTGAGATTTGCTGCGGTGACCAGC
>DNFZ01000209.1 GCA_003486785.1 Clostridiales bacterium
CCGTTGGGGCAGGGTATCGCAAACGCGGTGGGCCTCGCAATGGCGGAGGCGCGACTCGCCGCGGAGTTCAACCGCGAGAACTTTCCCATCGTGGACAACTACACCTACGCGCTCACGGGAGACGGCTGTTTGATGGAAGGCGTTGCGTCCGAGGCGGCATCGCTTGCTGGGCACCTTGGCCTTGGCAAATTGATTTTGCTCTATGATAGAAACGAAATCACCATCGAAGGCAGCACAAACCTCGCGTTTACCGAAGATGTCGGCAAGCGATTTGAAGCATACGGCTGGACAGTCCAATATGTAGCCGACGGCGAAGATACAGAGGCTATTGAAAAAGCGATAGACAACGCAAAAGCGGACACAGCACATCCCTCGCTCATCATCGTGCGTACACAGATCGCCCATGGCACGCCAAAAGCGAACAGCGCGAGCGCGCATGGTGAACCGCTTGGCGCGGACGCGCTCAAGGCTATGCGCGAGTTTTATCAATGGAACGAGGAGCCGTTTGCGGTTCCGGATGATGTGAAAGCCTATTTTGCGCAATTGCAGCAGGTCTATTCCAAACAGCACGCGGCATATGACGCAATGTTTGAAGATTACAAGAAAGCGTATCCTGAGCTGTATGAAAAGTGGCTCGCCTGGCATGAGAAAAAGCTGCCGAATGCGCTGAAAAAGGATCCCCGCCTCTTTTCTTCAACGGAACCGAAGGCGACGCGCATCGTCAGCGGCGAACTGCTCAACATCTTCGCGGAATACATGCCAAACCTCTTTGGCGGCAGCGCAGACCTTGCGCCATCCAACAAATCGGAGCTCAAGGGCAAAGGCTTTTTCAGCGCGGAGAACCGTGCCGGCGCAAACGTACACTTCGGCATACGCGAGTTTGCGATGGCGGCCATCTGCAACGGCATCCAACTCTACGGCGGATTTCATGCGTATTGCGCGACGTTCCTCGTATTTACGGACTATCTCAAGCCTGCGCTTAGGCTCTCGGCCATCATGCGCCAGCCGGTGGTCTATGTGATGACGCATGACAGCATCGGCGTAGGCGAGGACGGACCCACGCACCAGCCCATCGAGCACCTTGCTGCCCTGCGGGCAACGCCGGGTGTGCTGGTGTTCCGTCCGGCGGATGCAAAGGAAACCGCGTACAGTTACATGATGGCGTTTGAGGCGGAGAAACCCTCCGTGCTCGCGCTCACGCGGCAGAACCTGCCGCAGTATGCAGAGACGGGCGAAGGCGCATTCAAAGGCGGATATGTCATGAAAGACACGCCCGGCGGCAAACCGGACGTGATCCTCATGGCGAGCGGCAGCGAGGTGGAGCTTGTCTACAAAGCGGCGGAAGTGTTGGAGGCGGAGGGCATCAAGGCCCGCGTTGTCTCCATGCCGTGCCTCGATCTGTTTGATGAACAGGATGCAGGCTACCAGGAGACTGTGCTGCCAAACAGCGTTCGTGCGCGTGTAGCGGTCGAAGCCGCGACCGCCTACAGCTGGGATCGTTATGTGGGTCTCGACGGCGAGACCGTCTGTATCGATCACTATGGCGCATCCGCGCCCGCGGGCGTACTGTTCAAAGAATTCGGTTTCACGGTCGAAAATGTGGCTTCCGCAGCGAAAAAGAGCCTCGCAAAAGCGAAGCGTTAGACAGGATGCAGGGAATCGTTCGTTCATAAAACCGTTCCATGACACATGCAACGCTAATGGATTCAATCGCATATAGTTCGAATATGAAACGAAATACACAAGGAGACGGGGAATTCCCGCCTCCTTTGTGATTGGTGGTAATAGTGGTCGGTTGCAATCGTTATTTTAGCAGCCCGCTGATTTCTGTAAAGGTGCTTGCGCCTCCCGTAACTTTGGGCAGTTGGCCGTCCCACTTTTGCAGCAGCTCATAGCGGATCAGGATATCGCTGAGGGATTCCGCGATGGTCATGTTGCTGCTGGCGGTCGCATCGGCAAGCAGCTTGATTTTGTCCGCTTCGGCTTTTGCGGCGATGACCTGCTTTTGCGCTTCCGTGTTGGCGATGACGAGCGCCTGCTCTTGCTCCGTGCGGGTTTTGATCAAGTTTTGCTCTGCAACCTGCTTGGCTTCGATGGCGCTGATGTACTCCTCTGTGAAGTCCCAGTTGATGATGTTTAAGTCATCCACGATCACGCCATACGCATTTAGCTTTGCGTTGAGGTTTTCATCGAGCAGTATGCTCACGTCAGCACGACTGCTGACAAGCTGCTGCGCGGTATAGTTTGCCGTAACAGCCTTGAGCACCTCGTTGATAGCGGGGATTACGAGGACATCGTCATACCCCAAGCCGACCTGCTTGTAGAGCTCCGCGCTGGAAGACTTGTTGATGTGGTAGTTGACCGCGATGACCGTTGAGACAGTCTGAAGATCCTTGCTAAAGGCTTCCGTGTTGACTTCGGTCTTCACGATCCGGTTGTTGATGGTAACCACCGTCTGCGCAAAAGGAATCTTGAAATGGAACCCTTCTTGCAGCACGACGGGACTAACGCGTCCGAACGTGAGCACGACGCCGGTTTGACCCGCTTCGACAACGACGACGCTTCCGCTGATTATGACGAGCAGCACTACGAGAAGAACAATCGTCCCGACGATTTTGCCGACGGCGATATTTCCTGCCTTATCTCTGAACATAAAACACTCCCTTGCTTTCTTTTGATTTAAAATGATGATCTGCAAAACAGATTTTGCTCGACTGTGTCTATTATACCATGTAGCGTTGCGCGTTCAATGACTCCGGTCACCCAGAATGCAACCATATTGTGAACTCGAAGATGGGTTCCGGAACAACGCAAAGCGGCGGGAGATAAACCCCGCCGCTCCGGAATGAGGAAACAACAAGCCATTGCCTTTGGCTTTCGAATATGGCGACGGCACTGCTCTCGATCACAGAGCGCGCCGCGCCGGAGATGGTTTGGATGAATTGCAGAATCAGTTGTGTTAGGGCCGATAATGCATTGCAAGAAAAACGATTAACTCTTGCTGTAGGGCGTGTTTTCCAGCGGGAGCTTCGTGCGGAAGATGCCGTCCTGGTTGTAATAGGCAAGCTGAACGGCGGGCGCGGTGGGGATTGAGCAGATTTCACCGACGCCCTTTGCGCCGCAGGCGAGTCCGTCCTTGGTCGCCTTGCCGACGATGACGGGGATGACATCCGGCGTCATATTTGCCTTGAACAGGCCGAGCGTACCATACTTGCGCATGGGCTTTCCGTTTTCGAGCGGGAAATCTTCGGTGAGCGCGTATCCAAGGCTCATGACCACTCCGCCTTCAATCTGTCCTTCAAGCGCGAGAGGGTTGACCGCCTGGCCGACGTCGTGAGCCGCCGTCACGCAACTGACACGCCCATCATCGCCCAGCTCGACCACATGTGTGGCGTAACCATAGGCGATATGCGAGACGGGGTTTGCCTTGTCGGAACCCATGGAGTCCGTCTTGCCTTCATATTCGCCGAGGAAGCTCATTCCTTCGAGCGCGTCGAGAGAGCCAGCTTCATCCATTGCAAGCTTCACCATTTTAGCCGCGCGAACGGCGGCTTCGCCCGTAAAGAGCGTCTGGCGGGATGCTGTCGTGTTGCCCGCATTGGGCGCACTGGACGTATCGGGAACATGATAGATGATCTGTTCCAGCGGCAAGCCCGTGATTTCTTTGACAAACTGGGTTTGAACCGTGCCCATGCCCTGACCGATGCAGGCGGCGGAGGAGTGCAGGTGCAGTTTTCCGTCGAGCACCTCAATCCGGCATCTGCCGACATCCGGCACGCCGACGCCGAGCCCGCTGTTTTTAATCGCGCAGGCAAGCCCCGCCTTCGGGTTGCGCTCCAAAATCAAGCGCACCGCGTCGAGTGTTTCAATGAGCGCGGTGGTCTCGTCGGCAACCTGTCCGTTGGGCAGGATCTGGCCGGGACGGATACCGTTGAGATAGCGGAATTCAAACGGCGTCATCCCGACCTTTTCCGCAAGCTGGTTGAGATTACATTCGGTTGCAAAACAGCTCTGCGTCACGCCAAAGCCGCGGAATGCGCCGCCCGGCGGGTTATTCGTATAGTAGGCGTAGCCTTCGATGTCTACGTCCTGATAATTATAGGGCCCCGCCGCGTGTGTGCAGGCGCGCTGCAGCACCGGGCCGCCGAGAGAGGCGTATGCGCCGCTGTCTGCGATGATGCGCGCGCGCATGGCGGTGAGTTTGCCGTTTTCGTCGCAGGCGGTGGTGAAATCCATCTCCATCGCGTGGCGTTTGGGGTGGATCAGCAGGCTGTCCGTGCGGGTAAAGCGCACCTTGACCGGACGCTTGAGCAAATAGCAGGCAAGAGCCGCATGGTGCTGCACGCTCATGTCCTCTTTTCCGCCAAAGCCGCCGCCAACCATCATCGCGGTTACGCGCACCTGCTCCGGAGGGAGACCCAGCATCATGGCGCACTCTTTGCGCGTTTGATACACGCCCTGGTCGCCGCTGAAGATATGAACGCCGTCGCCTTCAACCTCGGCAACCGCGCATTCCGGCTCTAAAAATGCGTGATCAGTGAACGGCACGCTGTAGTGGTTCGTGACCACATGCGCGCTGTTTTGGATCACTTCGTCCGCGTTTCCGCGCTTGACGCACTGATAGGAGAGCAGATTGTCCTTGCGCTCCAGATGCACGAGTTCATACCCGTCCTTCCTCGCATCTTCTGCGGAGAGGATGGGGGTTAGCGGCTCATACTCCACCTTGACCGCGGCTTTTCCTGCTTCCAACGCAGCGGCATCCTCCGCAACGACCAGCGCAATCGCGTCTCCTAAAAAATGCGTGATGCTGCCGACGGGGATCATCACGTCATAGTCCTGCACGAGGTGTCCGATCTTTTTTGTACCCGGCACGTCGTCCGCGGTGAAAACGGCGACCACGCCCTCGATCGCTTTTGCAGCGGTGGTGTCGATGGAGAGCACTTTTGCGCGCGGATACGCGCTGCGTACCGCGGAAGCAAGCAGCATGCCGGGCAGATGGATGTCGTCGGCATACAGAGCGGTTCCGAGCGTTTTGTCGACTACCTCAATGCGGCGGATGCTGTCACCGACCGTGCCGGGCAGTTCAGTTGCGGGTACGGCGGTGTCTTCGCGGAAAAGCTTTGCCGCGAGAAGAACCGCGTCTTCGATTTTCTTATAGCCCGTACAGCGGCAGATGTTGTTTTTGATGGCTTCTTTGACGTCCGCGCGCGTGGGATTTGGATTTTTATCGATGAGTCCCTTTGCGCTGATGACCATGCCCGGTGTGCAAAAGCCGCACTGTACGGCGCCCGCGGACGCAAACGCATAGGCATAAACGTCCTTATCGCGCGGGGTTAACCCCTCCACGGTGACGATGACCTTACCGTCGAGCTTGTCCGTTTGCTGAACGCAGGCTTTGACGGCTTTGCCGTCGATGAGCACCATGCAGGTACCGCAAGCGCCCTCCGAACAGCCGTTTTTCACGCTGGTGAGCAGGAGGGTGTCCCGCAGGAACGGGAGCAGTTTTTGATTTTGATCGACGGACATCTGTACGCCGTTGATGGTGAGAATTGCCATGATAATCCCTCCAGACGAAGGTGGTGTTGAAGAACGTTGTGATAAAAGCATTCGCCGCCGCTCCGGAATGCCGAAACGACGGCAACGCAATTAAAAACACTTAGAACAGATAGCTGTAATCCCAGATGACCGCGTTGATGATCCGCTCGATATCCGGATCGATGGCGTTTGTGCCAAGCTTGATGGTGGAAACGTCGTCCAGACGAAGCTTGATCTTACTTCCGCCGAGTACGAAAAAGCCCTTGTTCTCGCTCTCGTCAAACTCCTTCTCGGTGGAAAAGAAGGTGAATTTCTCTTTGTAAGGTGCGCTGTCGTACGGACAGAATGCCGTGCAGTTGCCGCACTCATTGCACATGCGGTCTACGTGGATGATCTGCGGCATCTCCATGCCGTCTACGTCGATGGCGATGTTGGCGCGATTCGGGCAAACCTGCACGCAGCACTCGCAGACCGTCGAACAGGCAAGGCAGCGCTCGGTCTCGCGTCCTGCGCTGTCGTAGACCGCGAGTGAGCCCTGCTTTGCGAGGCAGTTGCCGGAGCATGCTTTGGATTCTTCCGGAACGGTGACCGCATATTTGCCAACGATAACGTCAGCTACCTTGCGCGCGTCCGCGATGGCTTCCACGACGGTGGCGGGGCCGCGGTTCGCGTCGCCGATGACGAATACGTCTTTCTCGCTTGTTTCCAGTGTTTCTGCGTTGACTTTGACCGCGCCGCGCTCGGTCATTGCAATGCCGTTTTCCACAAAGTCGGCGGCAACAACCTTTTCGCCGATTGCGGAGACGAGCAGGGAGCAGGGGATTTCGACCAGCTCGTCCGTCTCAACGGAGGAGAGCCTGCCGCTTGCATCGGGCTTGCCGAGCACGCACTTTTTGCAGACGAGCTTGCCGTCCTTGAGCGCGACGGGGTTGAGCAACTCTTTGAACTCCACGCCGTCTTCCAGCGCGAGCTGTAATTCTTCCTCGTCCGCGGGCATATAGCGCTGTGTGCGGCGGTAGACGATGCTGGCGCTGATAACACCTTTGATACGCTTTGCCGCGCGGGCTGCGTCCATCGCGGTGTTGCCGCCGCCGACGATTACGACGTGTTCGCCGACATCATGCAGCGATTCGCTTTTGTACTGCTCGAGAAAATCGAGCACGTTCATGCTCTTTCCCTCGGCGAGCTTAAGGTTGCCGTGCGCCCATGCGCCGGTGGCGAACACCACATGCGTAAAGCCGCTCTTCTTGAGCTCGTCAACGCTGGGAGCAGTCGTATTCGTCTTGATATCCGCGCCCATGGCTTTTAAGAGATCAACATCGCGATCCATACCATAGTCGCCGATGCGGAAACCCGGGATGACATAGCGGACGATGCCGCCGAGCTGCGCGCGCTTCTCAAACACGGTCACCTTCGCGCCCTGTCGTCCAAGCAGATAGCCCATCGCCATGCCGGCGGGGCCGCCGCCGATGACGGCGACGTTTGCAGCAGATCTGCCAGATGGTTTCAGCGCGCCGATGATGCTGTCGAAACCCTCGCGCGCGGCGAGCAGCTTTGCATCGCGGATGTGGACGCTCTCTTCATAGAATCCGCGCGTGCATTTGTCCATGCAGCGGTGGGAGCAGATGCGCCCTGTGATAAAAGGCAGCGGGTTGCGCTCGAGGATGAGAGTCAGCGCCTCCGCGTATTTTTTATCGCCGACGAGGCGGATGTATTCGGGAATATCCTGATTAATCGGGCAGCCGTGCTCGCAGGGCGCGATGAAGCAGTTCGTCAGCGGCACCTTGTTTTTGATCTTGCGAACGGGCAGGGGCTTGACGGGCTTAACGTGCCGCTCATCGGTGCGCGCAGCGCGGGCAAGATAGGCAACCTTGCCGACGGAGACGCCGTCGAACGGGACATAGTCTTCCTTGGCGAGCTTTTCCGCGATCTGCTTGCAGCGCTGGTAACCGCCGGGCTTAAGTAGCGTCGTGGCGATGGTGATCGGCCAGATGCCTGCGTCAAACAGCTCGGCGATGTTGTAAAAGTCCGCGCCGCCGGAGAAGGACATGCGCATTCTGCCGTCAAACTCGCGGCTGATGCGGTGCGCGAGCTCGATGGTCAGCGGATAGAGCGAGCGGCCGCTCATGTACATCTCGTTCCCGGGCAGCTCGTTTCGCGCGATGCCGACGGGGAACGTGTTGGTGAGCTTGAGGCCGAACTGCACGCCGTTTTCGCAGGCGAGGTCGAGAAGTCGCTTGAACATCGGAACCGCGTCGCGATATTGCAGATCGTCGTTGAAATGGAAATCGTCAAACACGAGATAATCATAGCCCATATCGTCCATGGTCTTGCGCGCAAACTGATACCCTAACAGGGTCGGGTTGCATTTGACGAACGTGTTGAGGCCTTTTTTCGTGATGAGATAGCTTGCGATGCGCTCGATCTCCTGCGGCGGGCAGCCGTGGAGCGTCGAGAGCGTGATGGATGAGCAAACGTTGGGCGAGATGGCGTCGATATACTTCGCGTCAACTTTGTTAAAGCGCGAGAGGTTCTCCTTTGCCCATGCGCGGCATTCCTGCCAGATCGGGGTAGAGGAGGCATTCTTCAACCCTTCGATAAAACGATC
Source organism: Clostridiales bacterium (assembly GCA_003486785.1). Taxonomy (GTDB): domain Bacteria; phylum Bacillota; class Clostridia; order Christensenellales; family CAG-138; genus UBA7703. Next base: position 8,144 of record DNFZ01000209.1, read on the forward strand.
GATCTTCTCGCTTGTGATGCCTTCAAAGTTGTAGCCAACACTCATGTTGAACATGAATCCGTCGGGGCGGCCTAGGTCAAACTCCCAGCTGATGAGCTTGAGGGCATACCAGGCTTTGACATACTCGTCAAACGCTTCCGGCACGCGAAGCTCCGTCGACCATTCGACGTTATAGCACTCGTCTTCCGCGAGAATGCAGGGCTTAGAGACAGGGAGGTCTTCGCCGTCGAGCGGCTGCACGGTCTTGAGCTCGAAGAAGCGGCTGCCTGCGTAATAGGCCGCGACGAGATTTTGCGTGAGCTGCGTCTGTGGGCCTGCAGCGGGACCAAAGGGCGTCTCCAGATGCTCTCCAAAGAGGTCGAGCAGCTTATCCTTTGGCGCGACATACGGGCGGCGAATGCCGAACACGCTGCCTTGTTTGCGCTCTTCGAAAATCCAATTCATCAATTCCGCAAAGGGAATGGGGGTCATACGATCAGACATGAAGTGCCTCCTTATTGCTCTATCGTAATGGTGGCGGGGCTACGCGTCGGTTGTCTTTCCAACCGGTGGTCTTGTTCCAAATAAACGATGTTTAACCGTTGATCGACTTCCAGAGCTTTGCTGCGCTCTTGCGGCATTCCTGCATGACGAGCTTCTCGTCCGCAACCAGCACCTTGCGGTCTTTCATGAGCACCTTGCCGTTGCAGACGGTGGTGACCACGCTGCGCCCGTTCATGCCAAAGAGGATGTGCCCATTGACGTTGTTGCCGTCCATCGGCGTAAGCGGGTCATAGTCGGTGACGACGACGTCCGCATAGGCGCCGGGCTTGAGCACGCCGAGCGGCTTATTGAAGAATCTGCCCGCGATGCGCGGATTGTTTTCGAACAGCATGGCCGGAATTTCACCCCAGGCAACGGTCGGGTCGCAAAGGTTGTGCTTGTGGATGATATTGCCGACCTTATAGCTTTCGATCATGTCGTTGGTATAGCCGTCGGTGCCAAGGCCGAGCAGTATGCCTTCTTCAAACATGCGGATTACGGGACCGCAGCCGACCGCGTTGCCCATGTTGGACTCGGGATTGTGCACGACCATCGTGTCGGTCTCTTTCAGCAGTGCCATCTCGGCAGGGCTGACGTGTACGCAGTGGATCGCGAGCGTTTTCTCGCCGAGGATGCCTTGTTCATAGAGGCGTTCGACGATGCGTTTGCCATGCTTTTTGAGCGAATCGATCTGATCGCCGGGGCCTTCGGCCACGTGGATGTGCGCGCCGGTATAGTCCGGCGTGTGCTGTTTACAAAGCGCCAAGGTTTCGTCCGAGAGGGTGAACGCCGCGTGCATACCCATCATGCCCTTGAGCATGTCGCTCTCGTCTGCATGGGCTTTAAGTATCATGCGCTCGTTTTCCAGCACGGCCTCCATCATCTTTTCTTTACCATCGCGGTCGGATACCTCGTAGCAAAGGCTCGTGCGAACGCCGAGCTGCTTTGCCGCGTCTGCCATGGTGTCGAGACTGCCGGGAATATCAAAATAGCTCGCGTGATGGTCAAACACCGTAGTCACGCCGTTTTTGATGCAGTCGATATACACGGCCTGCGCGGAGAGGCTGTCGTTTTCTTTCGTGAGCAGGCGGTCGATCTTCCACCACATGCCTTCGAGAATATCGTTAAAGTTGCTAGGGCTATAGCCCTTTATGGAAAGCCCGCGCGCAAACGCGCTGTAGATGTGGTTGTGCGCGTTGATCATGCCGGGCATAATCACACCGCCATCGGCATCGATCCACTCCGCCTGCGGGTATTCTTGCTTTAAAGCAGTGGTTTCGCCGACTTCTAAGACGAGGTTGCCGTTGATTGCGATCGCGCCGTTTTCGATAAATTTACCTTGATCCCGTGTGACGAGCCGACCGTTACCAATTAAAAGCAT
>DNFZ01000108.1 GCA_003486785.1 Clostridiales bacterium
CAGAGCGAGGCCGCCACGGGACATCCGTTTGCGCGCTACTGGATGCACAATGGCTACATCAATGTCGACAACCAGAAGATGAGCAAGTCGCTGAACAACTTCTTCACGGTGCGCGACATCGCAAAGGAGTTTGACCTGGAAGCGGTGCGGATGTTTATGCTCAGCGTGCAGTATAGAAACCCCGTGAACTTCTCGCGCGATATGATCCTGCAGGCACAGAGCGCGCTCGAGCGGCTGCGCACCGCGAAGGAAAGACTAGCGGAGGCGCAAAGCGCGGCCGGCGAAACCGATCAGGACGCAGCGTTTCTCGCGCAGCTGGACGAATTCAAGGCGCGGTTCTGCGAGGCGATGGACGACGACCTGAACACAGCCGACGCCATAGGGGTGTTGTTTGACTTTGCGCGCGCCGCCAACACGTTTGTGACCGAGCCGCGCGGCAGGGCCGCCATTGAAGCGGGATATACGCTCTTTTCGGAGCTCACCGGCGTGCTTGGGCTGCTCATCCGCGAAAAGACGGACGCGTTTCCCGTGGAAGCGACAGAGTTGCTAAACGAGCGTCAGGCGGCAAGAAAGGCGAAGAATTTTGCCCGCGCGGACGAGATTCGCGATGCGCTCAAGGATATGGGATTCACCGTAGAAGACACGGCAAACGGCCCGAAACTCAAGAAGATTTAACCCGGAACACTCGAAGAAATAACAGATTGACAAGGAGATTACATCTATGACCGGATCATTCGCTATGTTCGACTGGCTGCTGCTCGCCATTTCCTTCTATGTGCTCTACGCGGGCATCGTCGGCAAAGGGCGGCTCTACAGCGTCGAAAACATCAAAGAAGGCATGGAGGAGGAGTTCAAAGCCCTCTCCCGCAAGATCTACATCTTCCTCGGCATCGCGATGGTGATCAACAGCGGCGCATCCATCCTTCGCAACGCGTTTTTCGCCTACCAGGAGATTACGCCTGCAACCGACACGGCGGCGGCGGAGTTTGGCTGGGTTGCCGTCAAGGAGCTTGGCGCTTTCTCTTTCCTTACGCCGATGGTGTTTGACATCGTGTCCTATGTGGCGCTTGCGCTGACGCTGGGATTGATCGTATTGCTGGTTGTAAAAATGCGCAAGTTTATCGACAAGACCGCGCAGACGAAAGCAAAGCAAGGCTCAGCCGCCAGAAGCACATCCTCCATGCCCACTTCGGCGTTCAATTTCGACGAAGACGAAAAAAAGGATCAATAAACGCTTGCATTGGTTTTTGCGACGCCTGAAGGGTAATCCTTCGGGCTTCTTTCGTATGAGCGCGCTGACATTTCATGCGGAATCATTGTCACCGGTGCGTTTGAATGATATGATACGCATGAGCGAAGAACGTCAGGCACTGAGCGATGACGCGTTTCTTTTTGACAGGATACGCATGCGCGCAGAACGCCGGAAACTGAGTGTCGACGCATTATGATAGAAACGGAAACAACTGCAACTCCCTATGAAAAGACAGATTCAAGGCAATACGGGCGGCATTCGGGATAGCATACTCAACGAGATGCTGCTGCTGTATGATATCGAGATGTCATCGGACGAGTTCCTCTCAAACGAGGTTTGCGATGCACTTGTGCTCTTCACCTCGCTCATCAACCGCGAAGTGCTCCTCTACGTTTCCCGCGTAGGAAAGATCATGGATGTCCGCATCGGAGACGACCACTCCGTTCACATGGAGGAGATGCGCCTTGTGCGCAACATCGACCGCCTCAGCGGTGTGCGGTGCATCCACACGCACCCGAACGAGACAGGGTATCTTTCGGATGTAGATTTAGGCTCGCTCAACGCGCTCAGGCTCGACGCCATGTGCGCCATCGGCGTCAAGGAAGGGCGCGCCAGCAGTGTCTATGCTGCTTTCATCGGCGATATGGAGGGCGAGGAGCGCGTCCCCGTCATATACGGGCCCATGCGCGCGCACCATCTGCCGCAAAAGCAGCTCATGGACGCGATTCTGGAAGCGGACAAGCGCCTGCTGACGGACGCTTACAACATCGTCGAGATCAAGCCCGACCGCGCGGTGCTTGCAGGGATCGAGTCCGCGGACGGGTACGACACCATCTCCGAGCTCGCGGAGCTTTGCCAGACTGCGGGCATCAAAGTCGTCGCCAGAGAGCAGCAGCGCAGGCGCGCGATCGATGCCGCGACCTACATCGGCAGCGGCAAAGCGGATGAACTCGCGCTGCTTGCTTCCGCATGCGAAGCGGACATCTTCGTGTTTGACGACGAGCTGACCGCCATCCAGCTTAGAAACCTGGAGCAGGCGCTGGGATTGCCGATCGTCGACCGCACGATGCTCATCCTTGATATCTTCGCGCAGCGGGCGCAGTCCCGCGAGGGGAAATTGCAGGTGGAGCTCGCGCAGCTCAAATACCGGCTGCCGCGTTTGCTGGGCATGGGCAAGGTGCTCTCGAGACAGGGCGCCTCTGGTGTTGGCATGCGCGGGCCTGGCGAAAAAAAGCTGGAGATCGACCGCCGCAGAATCCGCAGGCGCGTGTTTGAGCTTGAGCAGGAGCTGGCCGAAATCGAGAAACAACGTGGCTTACGCCGGGCGAAACGCGCGGCAAACCCGATTCCCGTCGTGGCGCTGGTGGGCTAC
>DNFZ01000069.1 GCA_003486785.1 Clostridiales bacterium
CCTTCCATCGTCTTTTATGAGCGGGATCCGGATGAGCGCTGGATCCCAGCCAGCACGATGAAGATCATGACCTGCATTCTCACCATTGAACACGTGGAAGACTACGATGAGCCCGTCGTCGTGACGAAACAGGCTGCAAACATGAAAGAAACCAACTCGCTGATGAAGATGTACGCGGGCGAAACGTTAACGGTCGACCAGCTGCTGCACGGGCTGATGCTCGTCTCCGGTAACGACGCGGCTCTCATGCTGGCGACGCATATCGCGGGCGGTGTAGCGGAGTATACCGATCTGGCAAACGCCAAGGCGGCGGAGCTTGGCATGGTGAACTCGCATTTTCTCAACGCGAGCGGCGCGTTTCGCGGCGGCCAGTATTCCACCGCGCGGGATATGGCGCTCTTGACCGCATATGCGCTGAAAAACGAAAAATTTCTTGAGATCATCTCCACTGTTACCTATACCATCGAGCCGAACGGCCCGCGCAAAAAAACAAGCGTGCTGAAAAGCACAAATCGCCTGATTTCGGACGACCCGGAGACCGGGGCGGCGTATTGTTCGCTTTGCATCGGCGGTAAAACGGGCAGCACACTCAACGGCGGCAAATGCCTGGTTGCAGCGGCCGAGCTGGACGGCGCGCGGGTGATCGTCGTGCTCATTGGCGCCGACGATCTCAACAGCTATGACGTCAACCGCCGCATGCCCAAGGTGTTTGCAAACGCGAAATTCCTGCTGGAATACACACTGGAAAACGACTACACGCCAGTCACACCCGGTTTTCTTGACTTTACCTATTCCGTCGAGGTTGCGTCGGCTGCCGGTGCCGCACCGCTTGCGGTTTCCGCGCGGTTTGACGAGAGCGCCGTACGCCGCCTGCCGAACGCGATGGCAAAGGAACTGGCTGCGGACATCACGCAGATGGAGGTCACGACCGAGCTGTATGACGCGCTGGCCGACGCAAAAGCGGGCGATGTCGTTGGCAGCATCTCCTGCACGTATCAGGGGTACGCGCTCTTTTCCGGCGAACTCGTGGCGGAGTCGGACGCGGTTGTAACGCCAATGCCCACCGTTGAGCAGCTAACAAACACACCGGAACCCGCGCCGCAGGCGGAGGCGGATGACCGACTTGCCAACATCCACCCCGGCGTATTCGTCTTTGGCGGCCTGAGCGTGCTGCTGACCGCAAGCATGGTCGCGCTGGGCGTGATGATCATCAAAAAACGCAGATCGTGAGCCCTAAGACGCATGGCTTACATTCTTAAACCGGCACAATAGAATTTCAGCGCAATACAGAGGCACGCTCCGGCTTGCCTCTGTCGATTTTCACGCAAAAAAGAGGCGCACGCGCACCCCTTTGGGTCCAGTTGCGAAGAGTGTGTTTAGCGGATGAAGCTCGTCATCACCCTTTTCGCGTTTTCCGGCAGCGGCACTGTCTCTTTCCCCGACTCGATGAGCTTTAACAGCCACGCCATGCAGGCGGCGTTTTTCACGAGCGTCTGCATGCCTTCGCCGTCTCCCTCGACCTCGCCCTTGTCACGACCGTAAACGATCGTCCAATACTGCGACGGTGGAATGACGGTCTGCGCAAGATTGAGGTAGTTGTTGAGCTGGTGGACGACATCCACCCCGCCCGCGCGCCGCACCACCGTGCAGCTCGTTGCTACCTTCAGGCGGAAATAGCTTGAGCTCGTGTAAAACACGCGATCTAAGAAAGATTTCATCGCGCCCGGAATCCCGGCGTAATACGTGGGACACCCGAGGATGAACCCGTCGCAATCACGCAGCTTTTGCGCAATCTCGTTCACGCAGTCGTCCGAAAACACGCAGCGGTTGCCCTCGGACGTTTTGCAATGCCCGCATGCAACGCATCCGCGGATACTCAGCTTGCCGATCTGGATCGTCTCGGTTTCGATGCCCTGACGCTCCAGCTCGCCGGTCATTGCCCGCAGCGCCATGGTCGTGTTGCCGTCCACGCGCGGGCTGCCGTTGATTGCGATTACCTTCATTTGCGCGGCCCTCTTTCTCCTGTTGTTTGGGTGAACAAATCCATATCAGTCCAGCGGATACGGCGAGAGCGCGTCCCCTTTGACCATGTAAGCCGCGCGCGCAAGCCGCGCAAGCGGGCTGTCGCTCTTGCTGTCCGAGTAAAACTCGTCGATCTGCACTTCGGGGTACGCTTCCCGCATGCGGCGCACCTTCTCCTCGCCGTGGCAGTTGAGCCCGTCGTAAATGCCGGTCTCGGCCTCCACGCGGGAGGCGATCAAGCCAAGGTTGAGCCGTTTGAAAAGCGGTTCAAGCAAGAACTCCGGCGAGGCGGAGATGATCAGATCGTCGTCGCGCTTCTGCGCAAAATACCAGTCCTTCAGATGCTTGTCGTGCGTGAGCCAGAAGCGCTCTACTTCCTCGCGCACGTCCGGCACATGCCTTAGATACCGGTAGAAGCGCTGCTTGACGCGCGTCTTGTCCGCCAGACCCAGCAGCATGAAAAGAAACCAGGGCATGGCCGCGAGCGCGCTCAGGGTTGTGCGCGGGTATTTCACCGCGCAGTGACGGAAGAAATCTACGCTGGAATCTCCGCGATAGATCGTATTATCGAAATCGTAAACATTAATCAGCAAATGTTACCCTTTCCCGGAAAAGCCGCAAACCGGCCCCGGCACAAAGTCCTTTTTCATAGTATGAAATAGCAAATGGTTCCATTTCCCAGAAAAGCCGCAAACTGGCTCCGGCACAAAGTCCTTTTTCATAGTATGGAATAGCAAATGCTTCCATTTCCCGGAAAAGCCGCAAACCGGCTCCGGCGGATCGTTTGTTTCATGATAAGCGCGAATGCGGGCTACGTCAACACACGCCGATCTTGCCCGGGTCTTGCAGCACCAGCTCCGGCACCTGTTTCGGGTCCCCCGTGATGCAGGTGCCGCCTGCCGCGAGGATCTCATCCACCGAGCGGAACCCCCAGTTGACGGAGACGCAGCGCATGCCCGCATTGTGGGCAAACTGTACGTCCACATCCGAATCCCCGACGTAGACGGACTCCTCCGGCGTAACCTTGAAAAAATCCATGATAAAGCGCAGCACGTCCGGCGCGGGCTTGATGGCGAATTTATCCATTCGCCCGAGCACGAGCGAGAAGAGGTTTTTGGGATACAGCGTCCCTGCCACCTTGACCGTGTCTGCATGCGGCTTGTTGCTCGCGATGGCGACGGTGACCCCCGCGGCCTTGATGCGCTCCACCGCCTCGATCATGCCGTCGTACGCGTGCGAGCGGTCGAGGCTGTGCTCCTTGTAGCGCGCGGTGTATAATGCCAGCACCCGATCCGCCTGATCCTTATGCTCCGGCGGCAGAGCGTGCTCGCACATAAAATTGACGCTGTGGCCGACGATGGCCGCCACGCGCGACTCCGTTAGCGCGGGAAAGCCGCATGCCGCGAGCGCGAAGTTGAGGCTGTCCGTGATGTCGTGCAGGGTGTTGACGAGCGTTCCGTCAAGATCGAATACGCAGAGTTTTACCATGATTGTTTTTTATTATCCTTCTTGTTTTCTAACGAACGAACTATTTCTTATGACGCAACCCAAATAGCGCGAATCCTGCGCCGAAGGCGCAAAATCGCTACAGCCCCATCAATATGCCAAACTGCCCCAAAATCACCAGCAGCGTGCCAAAGACCGAAGCGCCGGGCAGCTTTTCTTTTTGAAACATGCGCGCAAAGAGCATCACAAACGCGCTGGTGAGCACGCCGACCGGCGCAAGATAGCTGATGTCTCCGCGCAGGGAGGCAAAATACGTCGCCACAAAGCTGCCCGCGAGAAACACCGCCGCAAACAGAATGCCAAACCATGCGCGGGGCGAAAAATCTCCCAGCGTTCGCTGCTTTTTGCGCACAAACACGAAGATCCAGAGCAGCGCCGTGGCAAAAAGAGCGCGCCAGAACTCAAAAACCGCCGCGTCGAACGCCTCACCCACCAACCCGCGCCGCACAAGCTGCGAGCCCGTTGCGGCAAACACCGCGATCAAAGCATAGATAAACCAAAGCTGGCTTTGCAGCTTCGGCGTACTGCTCTCGATAAACACGATGCCGAGCAGAATCAGCACCATGCAGCAGATTTTCCACAATCCCATCGGCGCGCCAAAGAGAAAATGCGACGCGAAAAGCGTCAGCAGCGAGGAGAGCAGATAGACCGGCATCACCTTGCTCACTTTTCCGCCCGTGAGCGCGGTAAACAGGCTGAGCCACGCGAGCGCGGAGAGCAGGCCGCAGAGACCGATCCAGAGGAGCTGTGTGCTGTTGAGCGCAAACGCGCGCGCAATACCGCCGGTATAATGCAGCTGCGCCAGGCAACTGAGCACCAGCAGCAGCGCAAATACAGCCGCCGCGGCGGAAGGGTCCGCCCGCTTTGCAGCGCAGCGCATCCAGCTTGGCACGCCGCCGAGCAGAATCGTGCTCGCCAGCGCGAGCGCAACCCAGATGAGTAAATTACGGATCGCCAAGGGGTCCAGATTCATACACCGCCTTCTGTCCTTTTCGCAAGGTATTGTATCATACTAAGCACTTTGCTACAACCGTTTGCCTCGCGCTTCCGGCGCGGCGGATGCGGAAGGCGCGCCCGTTTTCGTTTTGCCGCGCGGCGCGCATATGGTATAATCAGAAAAACTTCCTTTCATCATGTTTTGCTTAGGCAAACGCAAAAGACACTCTGGATTTTCGTCAGGAGGCAGCGATTATGTGCGATACGCTAGGCGTTCTTCAAGGCTCCTATGCGCTTTTTGGCAAGAACAGCGACCGCAGCCCAAACGAGGCGCAGATCGCTGAGTGCTACCCTGCGCGTATGTATGACGGCGGCGAGGTCGCCTGCACCTACCGGCGCATCCCCCAGGCGAGGGAGACGCTCAGTGTGCTGCTCTCGCGGCCTGTCTGGATGTGGGGCGCGGAGATCGGCGTCAATGAGGCGGGCGTCGCCATCGGCAACGAGGCGGTGTTTACCAAGGGAAAATACGGCGCGCCGTCGCTCACGGGCATGGATCTGCTGCGCTTAGCGCTGGAACGCGCCGAGAGCGCTCAACGCGCGGTCAACGTGATCATCGAACTGCTGGAAACATATGGCCAGGGCGGCAACTGCGGCTTTGACCACACGTTTTATTATGACAACTCGTTTCTCGTCATGGACAAGGACAAGCTTTTCGTGCTTGAAACCTGTCGCAAAAACTGGGTGGTGAAGTCGTATCCACGCGCTTCCATCAGCAACCGCCTCTCCATCGGCGCGGACGGAGAGCGCTACGGCGGCGGGGTTTGCGACTTTGCAAAAACCTATTCCGATCCGCTCTATAGCTATTTTTCCGGCAGCCGCCAGCGAAAGGCTGCGAGCGGCTGCGCGCTTCCCACGGCGGGCACGGAGGCAGACATCATACGCGCGCTGAGGGGCCACGACGAGACGGTTGCAAACCCTTTTGCAGAGGGGTCGGTCACAAGCAACTGCATGCACTTTGGCGGCATGGTGGGCGACCACACGACCGCGAGCATGGTCATTCGCCTCGACGACAGCGTGCCGACGGTGTTCCTCACGGGGACATCGACCCCCTGTGTCTCGCTCTATAAGCCGTATCGCTTCGGCAACCCCGCGCGTTTGCCTGTCACAGCGCCGGGCGACGAAGCGGGCGCGCGCTACTGGCGCGAGGCAGAGGCGTTTCGCCGCGCGCTCATCGGCAGGATCGTTCCTACGGAGTTTTACGCCGAGCGGGACGCGCTGGAGAGCGGCTGGATGGCGGATGTTTCTTCCGATGCAAACGCGATGGACGAGCTGTTGACCCGCGCAATCGCTGAAGAAGCGGAATTTTTCGCCAAGTATGACCCGGAATCGTTCGCGGTTGCCCCCGTCAAAAAAGGGTTTATGAAAAACTGGGATAAAAAGAACGCGGCGTTCTCGACGATCGTCGCCGCACAAAGAAAAACGCAGGAGTAAGAGAGCAGCGCATGACGACTGACCCGAGACAACGGCTGGAAGCGGGCGTTTCCCATCTGGTGGACGAACGAAAAATCATCAGCGGCATTGCGGTTTCCTATGGGGACCGCACGCGCGGCGAGGCGTTTTGCCGCGGCAATCTGCGCGAGGTGCGGCTGGAAAACGGCGCTTTCGTACCGGACAGCGCGCCGCTACTGACAGACTCCGTCTTCGACCTTGCATCCGTCACCAAGCTCTTTACCTGCATCGCGGTGCTGCAGCTCATCGAACGCGGCAAGCTCCGGCTTGGTCAATCCGTCGGCAGCGTGGACAAGCGCTTCTCGCACATTGCGGATGTTTCCATCGAAGACCTGTTGTGTTTCCGCACCCAGCTGCAAACCACGGCTCGTATGGACGCGGCCGCCACCGCGGACGAGGCGGAGGCGCTGCTGTTCGGCATTCGCCAAGGGCCGCCGCCCGTGCGAAAATACTACACCGACATGGGCTCCATGGTGCTCAAATACATCGTCGAATCCGTGTCCGACACGCTATTTTGGGAGTTTTTGCGCGAGAACATCGTTGTTCCGCTCGGTATGACGCGCACGTTTGCGGAAGTACCCGCTTCGCTCTTTTCGCAAACCGTGGACTGCAACTACGAGCGGCGAATCGTAAACGGCGCGTTCTGGCTGGACACCGCCTGCCCGCCGGGTACGGTACACGACCCGAAAGCAAGGCTGCTCAACACTGCAAGACCAGCGCCCTGCGGGCACGCGGGTGTATTCGCAAGCCTGGACGATATGACAAAGCTCGCACGCGGACTGCTCGGCGACGCGCTGCTGGGCCGCAAGACGCTGCTCGAAATCGGCGTCAACCGCACGGGCAAAAAGCTGCCGGATGGCACGGATTCGCAATATATGGGCTATCTTTGCTACTCCAAGCAGCCGGAGCAGACCTTCAGCGAGGTGCCCGCGTATTTCGGAGCGCGCACCATCGCGCTCAACGGCTTTACGGGCAACCATTTTTCCGTCGATCCGGAAAAAAACCAGTTTATGATTCTGCTCGCAAACCGCATCCACAACCGCGCCACGACCGTCACCGGGCGCGCAAACCCCGAGGACAAGACCGAAACCATCCTCTGGGACGACGGACATCACTACATCGTCTCGCAGAACTTTGTCTATACGAAGGATAGATTTTTAAAGAATCCCATCGGGGATATTCTGGCGGGGTATTGACCCAGATTCAATTTTGTTTGAAAATAGATGAAGCGAGAAAAACGATCGAGGGTTTAAGTCAGGCAATCAAAAAAACCGACGCGCTGGCAAAGCACGCCGGTTTTTGTAAATGCGGGCGGGATTACTCCCCGGCTGCGTTGCGCGCTGCCGTGCGCCGCAGGGAGGCGCGCCGCTCAAGCAGCAGATTCAGCGCAAGGCCGAGGGACACCAGCGCCCCGCCGATGAGATTCGCGCCGGAGAATGCGCCGTCGATCAGCGCATCGAGCAGCACGCCCGTGAACACCTGGCCGACAAACATCAGCAGCGTTACGTAAAGCTGTGAAATCTTCGCGATGACGACATTGCTCAGCCACACGGTCGCTACGCCGATGGCGCCGCCAAGATAGATCCAGACATCCGGCGAGAGCGCAAAGGCCGTGAAGACCGGCTCGTTGTATCCAAAAAACAGAAATGCAGATATCGCGGTGGCAAGTCCGCTGACATAGTTGAAAAACGTGCTGATATACATGCTGGTGTTGGCGGCAAGCCGCGCGTTGTATGAGCGCGAGATCACGATCAATACACCGGATAGAAACATGGCAAGCACCGGCCAGAGGGTGAATCCGCCGCCCATCATCCAGCCGATGCCGCCGAACGCGAGCAGAATGCCGGGGAGCTGATATGCGCGAAACGGATGCTTTTTCATGCCGAACAGCCCAAACTGATCCACCAGCGCGCCTGCGATGCTCTGCCCGAAAAGGCCAAGGGCAAGGATGGCCGAAACGCTGATCTTGCCAAAGGCGTAGTTTGCGCTTGCCGTGATCGCAACGCCCAGCACGCCGCCGATATAGAGATACCACGGCTGCAGCTTGGCAAAGGGCTTTTCACGGCGCAGCAGAATAATCCCGCCGATGAGGATCAAGCCGACGATATGGATGATGACCGTCGATGCATACACGCCATACAA
>DNFZ01000018.1 GCA_003486785.1 Clostridiales bacterium
GCTCGTCCCCGGAACTTCCTATGACGTCACCAGCTGCTACTCCGGCATCGCGCTGCATATGGTATTCGTTTCCGCCGACGGGCACGCAAAAATGCGGCCTGAACTGGACTGGGACAACGCAACGCTCCGCGGATTCTTCGGCGCTGAAAGCAGCTCGGAAAAACAGCCTGTGGTAATCGCGATTAACGGCATACTGATCGCTGCATCCATTCAGCAGGCGGCTCCGACTATGGAGCAGCAACCGCTGCCGGAGTATGGATTGTTCTTCTTTGGGTCTCACTCAGGGATCAACGGCATTCCGGATGCGGAGCATGAATCGATTGTCAACATCGCCGCCAATCAGGGCTAAGCGAACCGATGCCCAAATCGGGCGGGTTCAAAATCCGATCCTGAGAGATTCATCACGAGAATAGAAGAAACCGCCGCCCGACTTGCGTTGGGCGGCGGTTTGTTTTTGCGCTTGCGATAACGGATCAGTTGCCGACCGTTCGCTGAGAGATACCTTTGATGGCGGAGAGCGCCCAGTCGTGATCTGCGAGGGTAACGATTGTACCGCAATACGGGCACTTGCCGGAGTGATTGATGTCCAGCGGTGCGCCGCAGTTCGGGCAGCTGATCTGCGTGACGCTCGGATGATCCAGCGTCTTTTTGTCCTTTTGACGGATCAGCTTCCAGTCGTAGACCATGAACAATTCACGCGTTGTGCTGCCGCTGACGAGATTGCCCGTCCGATCGTCCGTGGTGTAGTCCGTGATGCGCGTGGAGACCCGTACGACGAGCACATCGTTGTCCCCCTCGATTGCGTAACGGACGATGCGTGTTTCGAGCACGGCGATTCGCTCGACATGGTTTGTCTGCTTCGCGTCGATGAGCGCCTGCAGCTGCCGCGCCATCTGGTTGTACAGCGCGTCGGTCATAAAAGCGCGCATCGGCTCCCACTTTTTGTCTTGCCATGCATTCTGCATCTGGATATATTGGTTACCGACCTGCTCGAGCAGCGTCTGCTCGTTGAAGTTCGGGTCCTTTTCCTTGAGCGTTTCCAGCGGAAGGCCGGGGCCTTCCTGCGCGGCCGTGTAGAGGTTTTGCCCGCCGCTCTGCTTGCCCGAGTGCATATAGCGCCGAACCACGATCACGATGATGACGATGATGATCGCCGTCAAGAGGCTGCCGCCCGTGCAGCCCGACCCATCGCCGGAATACGAGTCGCTGTCATAGGTCGAACCGCTTCCCCAGCTGGAGCCGGATCCCCAGCTTGAGCCGGAATCCCAGCTGGAACCCGAATCCCAGCTGCTGCCTCCGCCCCAGTCTGAACCGCCGCCGCCCCAGTCGGATCCGCCTGAGAAGTTGCCCGCGTCCGCAAGCGAATACACCCCGAGCGTGAGGCAACATAGTAAAACGACAAACAGGATCAGTCCATGCCGGATTCGTTTTTTCATAGTTCCAGACCCCCAGAATTTTAAAAAATTACAGATATATCATACCTCATTTTTCGCAGGCGAACAACAGCTATTCCCGTACGATTGCAAGAAAAAAACAGAGCACGGATTCTCGCCGCGCCCTGTTTCATCGCGCTATATTGCGCTTTACGCACGAACCAGCAGTTCGCAAAACGCATCTTCCGCTCCGATGCGTTGCACCACGCGTTCCACGTCCCGATCCATGCAGTCCAGATGCGCTTCCTCCGCGCTGTAGATCACGCAGGTGCCGCAGCTGGCGCTTAAATAGCGGGGAACGGGTGAAAGCCGCGCCGCAACGCCGCGTTTCGTCAGCGTGCGTTGCGTGCGCATGGCGGAGAGGTGTGTATGAAACGTTGCGATATACTCCGTCATGCCTGGCTCAGCGAGAGCGTGTAATCCGCACCCTCCTGCTTCACAGACACCGCGTATCCCCGCGAGGCGGCGAAGCGCGTTACGTTCTCCTTGGCGGCTTCCGCATCGACGAGCACGGTCAGCTCGCTTAGTCCATCCTTTACCGCGCGCTGTGTGCGCACGACGGGTTCGGGGCACAGAAGCCCTCTTGCGTCAACGATTAACATGATACTCGATCCTTTCTTCGTCAGAGTGGCGAAAAGGCCACTGGCTTTATGCTTTCTCCCGGTTGAATAAACCGATGAGCGTCAGAATCACGAATCCGGCGACAACCGCGATCATGCCGTTTACCGTCGGGCCTTTTGCCGAGGCGGCAAGGCTGAAGTTGTGGCAGATGGCAGCGCCCACGACAAACCCGGTCACCGTAACCGCCGCGTCGGAATTGCCTTCGCCCGCTAGGATCAGCTGACGCAGCGGGCATCCGCCGAGCAGCACGCTGCCCCAGCCCACAAGTGCCATACCGAGGAAGTTCCAGAGGCCGTCCGTATGCGCAACCGGCTGATCCGCGAAGGAAAGGTTGAACTTGCCGAGAATTAAGTTGCCGACGATCGTGGTCACGATAACAGCCACAAATCCCCAGAGCATGGAGAAATCTTTAAAGAGCATTGCATCGCGGCTTGCGGCAGCGGTGCAGAAGCGCACGCGCTGACAGAGCCCGCCGACGACAAGGCCGATGCCAAGCGCAATCAGAATCGGCGCGCGCATGGAGCCCGGGCCGGATTCGCTGGCAGCAAACAGCGAGGGCAGGAACACGGACAGCGCCATGATCGCGGCTGCGATAATCGGCAGCGCCAGTCCTTCCGTCATGCTCTGCGTGTAGGCGCGCTTGAGCGTAAAGCCGCCGCGCATCCAGAGCGTACCCACAAAGATACCGGCAATGAAGCCGACAAGGCCGACGATGGCATTGAGATCTCCGCCGCCCACGCGCAGCATCATACGGAGCGGGCACCCAAGAAACATCAGCGCGCCGACCATCACGATGACTGCGATGACAAACCGTATCATCGGAGAGGAACCACCACGCGGCTTGAACTCCTTGCTGAGCATGGCGATGATCATGGCGCCCAGTATCATGCCGACGATTTCAGGGCGCACATATTGCACCACCTCGGCGGAATGCAGCTTCAGCGCGCCGGACGTGTCCCGCAGGAAGCAGGCGATACAGAACCCCATGTTGCCGGGATTGCCCAGTGCAGTTAGCGCCAGAGCGGCCAAGCCGATGATGACGCCGGTGAGAATGATCCATAGATTGCGTTTTTGCATTTGTTTCTCCTTCATCCCTTTGAATTTGATATGCGTTCAACCATGCGAAACCAAGCCCCGTGCGGTTTTCACCGCAAGCCGGAAAAGCTGTGCTATAAAAAGTTATGATCCGTTTTTTTAACAGTATTGCGGATTGCGGACTTGTTT
>DNFZ01000172.1 GCA_003486785.1 Clostridiales bacterium
CGCGATATCTCGTTTGAACTGAAAAAAGGCGAAATACTGGGCTTTGTCGGCCTGGTCGGCGCAGGGCGCACGGAGATCGTGCGCGCCATCTGCGGCGCGGACAAGGCGAAAGGGCATCAGGTGCTCATCGACGGCAAACCCGTAAAGATAAAGAAACCTGCGGATGCAAAAAAGCTTGGGATCGGCCTTCTACCGGAAGACCGCAAACTGCAGGGACTCGTGCTGCGCTTCTCTGTGCAGAGCAATATCGTTATGGCGAGCCTGGACCGCATGACGAAATTCGGGTTTGTCGATTCTTCAAAAGAGCGCGGCATAGCGGAGCGGCAGATCGACAATCTCGGCATCAAAACGCCCTCCGCACAGACGACGACGCTCAGCCTCTCGGGCGGCAACCAGCAAAAGTGTGTGGTCGGCCGGTGGCTTGAGATCAACCCGCAGATTCTCATCATGGACGAGCCCACGCGCGGCATAGACGTTGGCGCCAAGTATGAGATCTATGTGCTCATGAAGCAGGTGGTGGAGTCTGGCGGATCGATCATCATGATCTCCTCCGAGCTGCCGGAGGTGCTGAATATGAGCAACCGTGTCCTGACCATCTGCGAGGGCCGTATCACGGGAGAATTCAATCCCGAATCGGTCTCCGCGCAGACGATTATGGATAGCGCGATCGGTTGACGGGAGGGGACGAAATGACAAAACGATTACAGCTCAAGCAGTTTTTTTTGAACTATCTGGTTCTCGTGGCGATCATGCTACTGGTGATCATCACCATCATCGTGGAGCCGAAGTTTCTCACGCCGGAAAACCTCACCAACATCATGCGCCAGTTCGGGCCTCTCAGCTTTGTGTCTCTGGGCATGACGTTTGTGATCATCGGCGGGTTTATAGACCTTTCGGTTGCGGGCATCATCTCGCTGGTCGCGGTCGTGACGGTGTCCCTCATCGACCCGCTGGGGCAGGTCAACGCGCTGATCATCGGTATCATGCTGGGCGCATTCCTTGGGTTTCTCAACAGCATTGTGCTCATCTCAGCGGGTGCGCTGACGCAGGCGGAGGCGCTGTTTATCACCTACGGCATGAGCGCGGTCTACAGCGCGGTTGCGCTGATCTATACCGACGGCGCCACCCAGCATATGAGCTGGCTTGCGTCCCCACTGACGATATTTCGCTCGATCGGCTCCGGCACGGTCGGCATTCTTTCGGTATCGTTTCTGATTTTTCTCGTCTCACTCGCGCTGCTTTGGATTTTTCACAACAAAACGTACAGCGGCCGGGCAATCAGCTACACCGGCGGCAACAAGGTGGCGGCGGAGCTTTCCGGCATCCCGATCAAGCGCAGCGTCATATTGATCTATACGATTTGCGGGCTCATGTCCGCCGTCGGCGCGGTGGTGCTCTTTTCCCGCATTACGACCGCGGCGCCCATCATCGGCAAAGGATATGAGACAAACGCGATCCTTTCTGTCGTGGTCGGCGGCACAACGCTCAAGGGCGGCAAGGGCAGCGTGCTTAGAACCGTGCTCGGCGTGCTGCTGATTACGCTGATGTCAAACTGCATGAACCTGCTTGGCGTTTCGCCGTATATGCAGGTCGTGCTCAAGGGCGCGATTCTGGTTGTCGCCATCTGGCTGGACAACCGGAAAGAGCAATAGGAGGGTAACGGTATGCAATCAACTCTAGCGGCATTCGGCAAACGCTCGTTGCGTGCTCTTACCAAGCAAAAAGCGGCGCTCGCGATTCTTGCGATGCTGATCGCAATGCTTTTTTTCGATACGAAGTTCTATTCCAGCTATAACCTGCTCAGCGTACTCAAAGACGCGGCTGTCAACGAGATCATCGCCTTTGGCGTGACGCTGACGGTCATCGCGGCGGGGTGCGACCTGTCCGTCGGCGGGGTGATGTGCCTCTCCGGCATTGTCTCGATTCAGCTCATCAACAGCGGCATGCCTATCTGGCTTGCCATCCTGCTTGCGGTGCTGTGCGGCTCTATAGTCGGGTTCATCAACGGATTTCTCGTCGTGCAGCAAAGGACCGAGGCGTTTATCATCACGCTCGGCATGGGCATGCTCATCAAGGGCGTCAATCAGCAGCTTACGGACGCACACCCGATCTCCTGCACCAATATGGAGTTTATGAAGATCGCAAACGGCAAAGTCGGCGGCGTGATCCCGAACCTTGCGCTGTATATGATCATCATCGGCCTGCTCGTCTTCGCGCTGCTTCGCTTCACGAGCTACGGAAGGAACCTCTATGCGCTCGGTGGAGATTACGATGTTGCCAAGTATTCCGGCATTGACGTTGTCACCACGAAGTGGCTGGCGTTTGTGCTCAGCGGCACGCTTGCCGCGGTTGCGGGCGTGCTGCTCAGCAGCAAGCTTAACACCGGCTCGAGCATCTACGGCGACGACACCGCGCTGATGGTCAACTGCGGCGTTGTGGTCGGCGGAACGAGCTTTGCCGGCGGCGTTGGCGGCGTATGGCAGAGTTTTATCGGGCTGATGGTGCTGCAACTGCTGACCAACTGCATGAACATGCTCGGCATTGCGCCATACATCCAGCAGGTCTGCCAGGGGGTCGTGATCGTCGCCATCATCTGGCTTGACTGCTATGGCAGAAAGCGCAAGCGCGAGGACGTGTAACACAAATTGCGCATTCCAATACCCGTGTAGATCTCTCTCCTTATCAGAGCCGCCGACGATCTCGGCGGCTTTGCCACAGAATGATGGAGGAAAGGAAAAATTGCGAACGGATTCGACGCAAGAGCCGGTTTGCTGTGGTATACTCATTTGGATGGGAAAAAACAGCTTGCTTGACCATTCCGCTGGCCCAACAAGCGGGATTCCGAATTGTTGAAGCACACGCGGCATAGAAAGGTGCGCAGAAATGATCTATTATTTTTCAGGCACGGGCAACTCACAATGGATCGCCGAGGAACTCGCCAGGCAAACAGGCGACGAAACACAAGCTATTTCGCAATTGATCAGCGATGGCCCGGTGGCAGTCTATGCGCGAGAGGGCGCCAGCATCGGCGTCGTATTCCCCGTTTATGCATGGGGCGCGCCGCGGATGGTGGAGGATTTTTGCCGTTCGATTACGCTCGCCAACGGGGCATATGCGTATGCCGTCTGCTCCTGTGGAGACGAGGCGGGAAAAGCGATGCGCCGCCTGAAAAAGCGCTTTGCCTATCAGAGCGCGTGGTCCATCGCCATGCCCAACAACTACATCATCGGCTATGACGTGGACAGCCCTGCGCTGGAGCGGACGAAGCTCGCGGCGGCAAGCGAAAAGATAGCGGCCATTGCGCAGGCGGTACTTGCGCATGCCAGCGTATACGATGTGCGGGAAGGCGCGGGAGCGGGGCTGAAAACCGCGCTGATTCGCCCGATGTTTAACGCGTTTGCGTGCGCGACAAAGCCTTTTTTCGCGGATGACAACTGCAACGCCTGCGGGCTCTGCGCGCGCATCTGTCCGATCCATGCCATAACGATGGAGGACGACAAACCACGATGGGTTAAGATGCAATGCACGCAATGCATGGGCTGCATCAACCGCTGTCCGCAGCGCGCCATTCAATATGGCGCGGGAACGGCGGGGCGCGGGCGGTACTATCGCTACTCCGACAATCGAGCGTGAATCACGGCGACGCCGTCTTTTCACAACCGGAGCGTCCGCCCGTAAAACAGTCGCCAGCTGGGTTTCGTTACATCGCGATTCCAACGCATGTTGTTTTTCTTGCACATGCATATCACAAAGGATATAATGAATCTCATAGCATAAACTTGCAACCGAACCACATCTGAAGCGGCGCAATCGACGAACAGGAGAAGAAAATGGACGCACAACATGGCACGACAAACGACTGGCAGTCTTTAATTTCGAAACTCAACGGCGTTTATGCTTCCCATGTGGTTTTCTCCGAGACGCAGGAGCCGATTGAAATCCATGTTTTGGCGAGCAACCGCCGCAATGTGAAATCGATCGTTCGCGATGTGCAATCTGCGGTATCAGCCCGCTATGGAATCGATATCGATTATCATATCATCAGTGTTGCGCAGATTGCCTCCAATATCATCTCCGGCGTGGGGTTTCGCCTTGTTTATTCCGGAATCAGCATGCGCTCCTCCGGCAAGGAGGTAGAGGTCACAGTCGCGCTCGCGCGGGAAGATGAGTGCTTCAGCGGGACGACCGTCGGCAGTGCAATCCCGTTTTCGCGCATGCGTTGCATCGCGCAGGCAACGCTGGACGCGGTGAAGGCCTGCACCGGCGGCACCTCGTTTTTTGAGCTCGCAAGCGTGGAGACGATTCAGTCCAACGCGCGCCTTATCGTCGTTTCTCAGGTATATTGCCTGCCGGAAAATNNGTGGAGCGCATTCACTCCAATGCACGTGCGATCATCGTTTCCCAGGTTTACTGCCTGCCGGAGAACACACCGCTGATCGGCTGCGTGTATGCAGAGCCGGATCAGGATGTCGCAGTTGTGCAGAGCGTGCTGGATGCGATCAACCGCAAGTTAGAGGTTTATACTCAGGAAGCGTAGCGCTTAGGCATCCGTCTCGGCGTGCGGTTGGAACAGCAGGCGTGTACGCCGTGCAAAGTAAGTTTTGTTTGTGTGTTATTTGAAAAATTAACAGGTCCGGCAATAGCGTAGCGGATATAGCCTGTTCGATTAGCGAAGAACAGAGTTCCAAAGAAGGAGGCTATATCCACATGAAGAAGATCCTCATGGCGCTCGCATCTCTGGCTGCGCTGGTTCTTTCCAGCGGCGCATTTTTCTACGTCAGATAAGACTAGTTAAACTTTGAGACAGTGTAAAGGAAATTCGGTCGGGCCTGTTAATATTTTCCGTAGATCAGAGTGTTTATTGCGAGGGCAAAATAGGATGAGCAAGCAAAAAATCTATATGGCGCTAGTTAGTTTGTGCGGTTTAAGCGTGTTTGGAATCAGCGTTCATCAAACAGCTTCACTGTTCATGGACTATGCGACCGGATGGGATTTGATCATCTATTGCGCAGTAATGCTGGTCATATTGGTTACTTGCCATATGCTGCCAATCTACATAACGTCTGACAAGACGATGGAAATCAGTTTCGTACCCGTTGTGGCGTGTATTGTGACAAAGGGTATTTACCTAGCGTTGATCCTTTATGTCATTTCTTCTCTTTTCGTATTTCTAAAGGATGCAAAGACCAAAAAGTACTATTCACCCTGGACAAAATCGCCGCAGAAAGAACTCTTCAACGTGTCCAATGTGTTGATCTCCATTTGGATCGGTGGATTGGTGTATCATCTGATCGTGCCGGAGCTGGGCGGATCTGTTTTTACATGGAACGTCGTTTTCGGCGCA
>DNFZ01000232.1:0-957 GCA_003486785.1 Clostridiales bacterium
CAGCGTGGTCTTGCCGCTGCCATTCGGTCCCAAGAGCCCGATGATCTTGACCTTGGGCAGTGTCAGGTCGACGTTGTTGAGCGCAAGCGTCGTACCATAGCGCTTGCTCAGCGCCCGTACTTCAAGAATTGACTGCATGTTCCCCCTCCTTGTGTTCCCCCTTCGCGAGACGATCCAGCACTTCTTTTCGGCTCAAGCCAAGCGCCTGCATCTGCATCATGAACGTCTCCGCGAGCAAGTCCGCTTTACTGTCCCTCGCGCGGGAGACAGCGGATTCATCCGTCGTCACCGTTCGTCCGGTGTTTCTCTGCGTGGTAACCAATCCCATTTCCTCCAGTTCTGCGAGTGCTCTCTGCATTGTATTCGGGTTGACCGCCGCCAGCATCGCCAGATCGCGTACGCTGGGCAGCCGCATCCCCTTTTCATACGTGCCGTTGAGAATGCGAAGCTCTATCTCTTCCACAATCTGCACATAGATGGGACGATTCGAAGTGAATTGCCAAGCCAATGCATGTTCCTCCTTTCGTGTGTCGCTGTATTAATGTCTTAACACAGTTATACATTAATACACGCGCCTTGTCAAGAGAATCTTGCAAAATTATTTTGGATATTTTTTAAGAAGTCTTGCACAGGGATTTTCTTCTATTTTAAG
Organism: Clostridiales bacterium; assembly: GCA_003486785.1. Taxonomy (GTDB): domain Bacteria; phylum Bacillota; class Clostridia; order Christensenellales; family CAG-138; genus UBA7703. Next base: position 653 of record DNFZ01000232.1, read on the forward strand.
CACAAAAACGCAGAAAAACATTGGTTTTGCATCAAGGGATCGTAAAAAAACCGCAAACGTCGCGATATAGCTTGTCCTACTCCCCCGTTGTGGTTTATAATTACTTGTTTTCGTTATTTAGAAAGAAGGTACTTACATGGACATTCGAAACGTCGCCATCATCGCGCATGTCGACCACGGCAAGACAACGCTGGTCGACCAAATGCTGCGTGACGCGGGCGTGCTGCGCAGAGGCGAACTGGACGTCGAGCGCATTATGGACTCCAACGATCTCGAGCGCGAGCGCGGCATCACCATCCTTTCCA
>DNFZ01000232.1:992-4097 GCA_003486785.1 Clostridiales bacterium
TGCCGCAGACGCGCTTCGTGCTGCGTAAATCACTCGAACTCAACAAGATTCCGATTCTCGTGGTCAACAAGGTAGACCGCCCCGGCGCGCGCCCCGCGGAAGTGGTAGACGAAGCGCTGGAGCTCTTCATCGAACTTGGCGCAACGGCAGACCAGCTGGACTTCCCAGTGGTCTACGCCAGCGCGCGCGACGGCATGAGCGGTATGGAGCCAGACAGCATGCAAAACGACATGCACGCGCTGTTTGATACGATCCTCAGCGCCATTCCCGCGCCGAAAAGCCAGCCGGATGAGCCGCTTCAGATCCTGTTTTCCTCGATCGACTATGATGAATACGTCGGCCGCATCGGCGTGGGCCGCATCGAGCGCGGCACGGCGAAAAAGGGCATGCCGGTCGTCATCTGCGGCGGCGAGGATAACCGCAAGGTGGATACGAAGATCACAAGGCTCTATCGGTATGAAGGCCTCAAGCGCGTCGAGGTGGACGAAGCACCCTGCGGAGACATCATCTGCGTGGCGGGTATGGAGCACCTCAATGTCGGCGAGACGGTTTGTGATCCAAACTGCATTGAGCCACTGCCGTTCGTGCACATCGACGAACCGACGGTGAGCATGATGTTCATGCTCAACGACAGTCCGTTTGCAGGGCGAGAAGGCAAATACGTCACGGGGCGAAACCTGCGCGACCGCCTGCTCAACGAAGTGAAAACCAACATCTCTATGCGCGTGGAGGAAACGGAAACCACCGACTCCTTCCGCGTCAGCGGCAGAGGCGAGCTGCATCTTTCAATCCTGATTGAGACCATGCGCCGCCAGGGCTATGAGTTTGCGGTCTCGCGCCCGAAGGTCATCTTCCACAAGGACAAGGACGGAAACCTGCTCGAACCCATCGAGGAGTTGACCATCGACGTGCCGACCGAATACGTCGGCGCGGTCATGGAGAAGCTCGGCCAGCGCAAAGCGGAGCTGCAGGACATGACCAACCAGGGCGACAACAGCGTCCGCCTGCAGTTTCTCGTGCCCGCGCGCGGGCTGATGGGCTATCGCTCGGAGCTGTTGACCGACACGCGCGGCAACGGCGTGATGAGCCACATCTTCCACGATTACGAATCGTACCGCGGCCCCATCGAGGAGCGAAAGACGGGTTCTCTGGTCGCTCACGAGTCGGGAGACACCACAAGCTACGGCTTATTTAACACACAGGATCGCGGCAAGCTCTTCGTTGCCTCCGGCGTCCCCGTCTACGAAGGGCAGGTCGTCGGCGAAAACGCGCGCGCGGAAGATATCGTCGTCAACGTCTGCAAAAAGAAGCATGTTACCAACATGCGCGCCTCCGGCTCGGACGACGCACTGCGCCTCACGCCGCCGGTGGTGCTCTCGCTTGAGCAGTGCCTTGAGTTCATTGCCGACGATGAGCTCGTCGAGGTCACGCCCAAGAGCATCCGCATGCGCAAGCGTTACCTGAACAAAGACCAGCGCATGAAGTACGCAAAGCAGATCGAATCCCAGAACGCCTGATTCGTCTTTCACGCAAAGGAGCGGAACGGCTATGTTGCGTCTTGTCGAGATCGACCGCTACAACTATCTTTCGGTGCTGGATCTCTCCGTCTCGCCGGAGCAGAAAAGCTTTGTCGCGTCCAACCAATATTCGCTCGCGCAGGCATATGTCCAGCCGGAATGCGTGCCGCTCGCGCTTTATGCAGAGAATAAGCCAATCGGTTTTGCGATGTATAGCCTCGATGAAAACGATCATCAATACTGGATCTACCGGCTGATGATCGACCAGCGCTATCAGGGCGTTGGCTACGGCAGAGAGGCGATGAAGTTGCTCATTGAGCGCATTCGGAAGCTGACGGACGACGAGCATAAGCGCATCTACATCAGCTTTGAGCCGGAAAACGAGATCGCCAAAGCGCTCTACGAAAGTCTCGGCTTCGTGCCGGACGGCAGAATTCTCTATGGCGAAGTGGTGTATTTTCTGGAGCTGTAGAAATTGTTGTTTTCGCATGAAAACGCCACCCCGCACGGGATGGCGTTTTGCATTGCTGGCGTTGCGTTTAGAGGGTTCGCATCAGGCGCACATAGAACTGCACCGTCTTGACGATCTTCTCAAGCGGAATGTGCTCGTCGTGCCCGTGGATTCCCGCGCGCTCCTCTTTTGTAAGCTCCATCGTAGAGAAGCGGTAGACGTTCTCCGATATCGCCGCGTAATGGCGCGAGTCGGACGCGGCAAACATCAGATACGGCGAAACTTCCGCCTCCGGCCAGGTCTCGGCAATCGCATGCGTGAGCTTCTCCCAGCCATATCCCTGCGTGCGCGAAATGTTGCAGGGGTCCGTGCCGTGGATGATGCTTGTTTGGATGCCGTCGTCCGCGACGAGGCGCTTGAGCCGCTCCACTGTGCTCTCGCACGTGTCACCGCTGATGATGCGCAGGTTTGCCACCATCCGCGCGCGCGGGGGAAGGACATTGCTTGCATTGCTGCCCTCGGCCATCGTAAACGCGCAGGTGGTGCGCATCATGGCGTTGAGCTCGCCGCCCGCCTTTTTGCACATGGCGTCCAGCACGGGCAAAAAGCACCATAGATTCGCAAAGATGAGCTTATAGGCAAACGATGAGCGCCGCCCCAGCGTGTCAAACATCTCTGCGACTGGCTTGGTAAGCGTGGCGGGAAACGGCATGGCTTCGATGCGCGTCACCGCGCGGGCCAGTCGCCCGATGCCTGTGTGCGACGGCGGAGAGGAAGCATGCCCGCCTGCGCCTTCTATGACGAACTGCACGTCCATCAGCCCCTTTTCCGCGATGCCGATCAGCGCGCAGGGTTGCTTGACGCCGGGGAAAACCCCCTCGACGACCGCGCCGCCCTCGTCCAGCACGGTCGAGACGCGCTCGGCCCCCGGCGCCGAGACGGCAAAGCCGGTGGCGTTGATGACCACAGCGGGCGGCGCCTCGGCGAAGATCGAGCGCAGCGTCTCGACCGAGACGGCATCCTTGAGGCTGGAGACGAACACCGGCAGCGCTCTCAGCCCTTCGGCCTTCAAGGCGTCGATCAGCGCCTCGACCGGCTTGGTCTCGCCGGTTTGCACGAGGGCGCGGTAGAAGCAGA
>DNFZ01000019.1 GCA_003486785.1 Clostridiales bacterium
GCGGGAAGAACGCGTCCTCCAGCTCGTGCGCGGGCGTGATCCAATTTTTCGCGCCGACGACCACCGGTGGGGCATCGAGATAGTCAAACGCAAGTTCTGTAATGTTGCTTGCAAGATTTCGCATAAAGCTATTGCGCTCGCACGCGTCACCCGTGACGACGATGCGGCCGGTCTTTTTGATGCTCTCGATCACGGGCTCATAGTTGAAGGGAACCAGCGATCGCGCATCGATGATCTCCGAGGAAACGCCGTATTTCTCCTGCAGGATGTCCGCGGCTTTCGTCACGCGGTAGAGCGTAGCGCCGATGGTGAGAATGGTGACATCCTTGCCTGCGCGCTTGATGTCCGGCTCGCCAAACGGGATTTCGTATTCCGCTTCCGGCACACCTTCCGTATAGAAGAGCTCGGCAACGTCATAGATACGCTGGCTTTCGAGGAAGATAACCGGGTCGGTGCCGTTGAGCGCGGACTGCATGAGCCCTTTTGCATCATACGGCGTTGCCGGAAACACGACCTTGAGGCCGGGGATATGCGCAACCAGTGCGCTCCAGTCCTGAGAGTGCTGCGCGCCGTATTTGCTGCCGACGCTCATGCGCAGCACCACCGGCATCTTAAGCATGCCAGCGCTCATGGACTGCCATTTGCAGAGCTGGTTGAAGATTTCGTCTCCCGCTCTGCCTAAAAAGTCGCAATACATCAGCTCCGCTACCGCACGTCCGCCGCTCATGGCATAGCCGATCGCAGCGCCCACGATGCCCGCCTCCGCGATGGGCGTATTGAACAGACGATGATACGGAATCGCCTCCGTCATGCCGCGGTAGACCGCGAACGCACCGCCCCAATCGCGTACGTCTTCGCCAAAGGCGACAAGCGTGGGGTCTTCGTAGAACTTGTTGATGATGGGTTCGGCGATGCCGTCACGCAGCTGATAAACGCGGTTTTTACTCACGGGCTTGCCGTCCGCCTCCAGCCCAAAGCGCGCACGCTTGCTCAGCAACTGTACGCGCGGGCATTCCTCGCGCGGGAGCAATACATCCGGCTTTCTCGTTTCGTCAAAGGAGCGCACAGTCTGGTTGGAGAACATGAGGTTACCGATATAGTCGCTCTCCGCGCCATAGATATCGATGCGCGGGGAAACGGTTTCGTCGATGGAAAGCTTCATGTTTCGCAGCATGTTGTCCTTAATCCTTGCCCAGATGGCGTCCAGCTCTTCTTGTGTGGCGATCTTCGCTTCGACGATCTGCTTGCCAAACGCAAGGATGGAATCCTGCGCTTCCCAGGCTTCGATCTCTTCCTTGGTACGGTAGGTGCTGGAATCCGACGGGCTGTGTCCACTGAAACGGTACGTGACGAGATCCAATAGAACGGGGCCTTCCGCCTTTGCGACGGGAATCTTTCTACGGTACGCGTCGATGACGGCGAGCGGGTTAAAGCCGTCCACCCGCTCGGCATGCATGGCAGAGGGCATCACGCCCGCAGCGATGCGCGCGACCATGTCGTAGCCCATGGTTTCGCCGCGCGTCTGGCCACCCATGCCGTAGAAGTTGTCGTTGATATTGAAGATGATCGGCATGCCGCCGCCATTATCGCCCCAGAGAGTGCGTACCTGATCCATCGCGGAGATCATGAGCCCCTCCCAGACGGGACCGCAGGCGATGGAACCGTCGCCGATGTTGCAGACCACGATGCCGGGTTTCTTGTTGCTGCGTTTATAGAGCGCGGCGCCCGGGGCGATACTGCCGCTGCCACCGACGATAGCGTTGTTCGGAAAGATGCCAAACGGCGTAAAGAACGCGTGCATTGAGCCGCCTAATCCCTGATTGAAGCCGTTTTTGCGCGCGAAGGTTTCGCACATCATGCCGTAGAGCAGGAAGTTGATCGCGATCTCTTTGACCGTCTTGCCGCTGTCCTTGACGACGGAGAGCGTGCGCCCACCGAAGAAATTTTCCATGATCTCCAGAAGTTTGTCATCATCGAGAATCTGGATAGAACGCAAGCCTTTTGCGATGATCTCGCCGTGACTGCGGTGCGAGCCGAACGTAAAATCGTCCAGCGTCAGCTCGTAGGCAGCGCCAACATAAGCCGCCTCCTGCCCGATGCCGAGGTGCGCCGGACCGGGATGGTTATACTGTACGCCGCAATATTCATTGGTGGTCTTGATGAGGTTGAGCATGGTCTCAAACTCGCGGATATAGGCCATGTCGCGATAGATATTCAAGAACTCCTCTTTCGTGAAGTTCTTTTTCTCGTCCCTGACGGTCTTCTGATACTGGTTCACCGGAATCGGCGGAAACGTGAGCGTTTCAGGTTTTCTAACCTCATTGGGATCGATGAAAAGTTGCTTAGACATACGTTATCTCCTTATTTTAGCCGCGTAATTTTAATATTGAAATACCGCTTCACGGATGATCTCGGAAACCGTCGGATGCGGGAATACAATCTGTTTGATTTCATCGATGGTCAGCCCGAGTTCGATGAATGTGCCCACACTGACGATGAATTCGCTGGAATAATTGCTGAG
>DNFZ01000047.1 GCA_003486785.1 Clostridiales bacterium
CTTCCTCAAACACGCGGATAAACTCTTCGCCGATGATCTTGCGCTTTCTCTCCGGCTCAGTCACGCCCGCTAGCCTGCTCAAAAACCGCTCCCGCGCATCCACCTTGATGATGTTGAGCGCGAGCGTGTCGCGATAGACGCGCATCACCTCGTTCGCCTCGTTTTCACGCAGCAGGCCGTGGTCTACGAAGATGCAGGTCATCTGCGCCCCTACCGCCTCGTGCACTAGCACGCTAGCGACGGATGAATCCACCCCGCCGGAGAGCGCGCCGATGACGCGCTTGTCGCCGACCTGCGCGCGGATGCTCGCGATCAGTTCGTCCTTGAGGTTTGCCGCGCTGTAGTCGCACGCAAGACCGCAGATACTTTTTAAGAAATTCCGAAACAGCCAATGCCCATCTTTTGTGTGCGTTACTTCTGCATGAAACTGTATGCCATAGATTCTCAAATCATCATTGGCAAAAGCTGCTACCAGACAGTCTTTGGTTGAAGCGATCGAGCGAAACCCAGCAGGAGCACGTGTTACCGAATCATTATGATTCATCCAAACAACGTCACCCACACTGGCTAACAACGGATGATTTTGATAAACAATCTTTGTGTGCCCATACTCACGTATTGGTGCGGCTGCAATCTCTCCGCCAAACACCTTTGCGATATACTGCATACCATAGCAGATGCCAAGCACCGGAACGCCGAGCGAAAACACGGCGTTGTCGCAGGCCTTTGCGCCCGCTTCATAAGCGCTGTCCGGCCCGCCGGTCATGATGATCGCGCTCAAGCTCTCGCCCTTGATGCGCTCGATGGGCGCATCGTGAGGAATCAGCTCGCTGTAGACGCCCGCCTCGCGCACGCGGCGCGCGATGAGCTGGTTATACTGTCCGCCAAAGTCGAGGACAACGACACGTTCCCGCATACGTTATTCCCCGCGAAAGACGACGCCGTTTTCGTCCGCCCGCTCTACGATAGCGAGGGACTCGAGATGCACGCCGGCATCGCGCAGACGCTGCCCGCCGGGCTGAAAGCCCTTCTCGATGGCAACCCCGATACCCACCAGCTCTGCACCTGCTTCTTCCACGATTTCGACTAGCCCGCGCAGCGCCTCGCCGTTTGCCAGAAAGTCATCGACAATAAAGACCTTATCGCTCGCGCTGAGCCACTGACTTGAGACGATGAGCGTGACGTGCTTTTTGTAAGTGTAGGAGTAGATGTCGCTTTTGTACAGTCCGCCTTCGATATTATCGGACTTCGCCTTCTTCGCAAACACGAGCGGAACGCCAAACTCCTCCGCGCAAAGCGTCGCCAGCGCGATGCCGGATGCCTCTACCGTCAAGACAGCTGTCAGCCCCGTTAAATCAAAAAGGCTTTTGAACTCCTTCGCCATGTCGCGCATCAGCGCCGTATCCACGCGGTGGTTCAAAAAGCCGTCTACCTTTATGATGTTGCCCGGAAGCACGCGCCCTTCGGCGCGAATGCGATCTTGTAATTGTTTCATCCTACACCAACTCCCATCCGATCCAAATAATGCGTTCATTATCGCGCATATTGTGATTAGAATCAAGTTTTTACGAAAATTTTATCGTTCGCAAGAAGAAACGAAATTAATTTATAAACAGATGTATCGATGATCTTTGCATTTAGGTTGCATAGAATTGCATTCATCCCGTTACCGAAAACCGAACACTGACAGAATCTCCGCCCCCGTCGATATAGATGGTTGGACGATAGTCGAGCGATGTTCTGCTGCCAACCTTCCATCGCCAGGAGACGTAGCCATTTGCGTCGGATCGTTTTTTGCCCAAGCCATCCGCACTTGACATCGTTGTTTTGTATTGAACCTGGCAGGTGTAGTCTGTGTTTGGCGCGCCTTGAATCTTGATATACGCGTAAGAGCCGCGCCTCGTCACGTCAGAATACTCCATGATCATGATACGCGTTGAGCGCACGACCGGCGTTACCGTAAACGTAGGCGTCGGTATCGGAGTGGCTGTCAACGTTTGCGTTGGTGTTGCGGATGGCGTGCTCGTCGGCGCAAAGCTTGGTTTCTCCGTCGCAGGGTCCGTTTGCGCAGCGGCGAGCGCAGCCAGTGTAAGACTTGAAACGTCTGGCTCATCGGTTGAAGGCTTGGCATCGTCTATTGAACGACTTGCCCCCGTCTCCGATCGATCTGTGGTCTTTACAGGCGCTTCGCGCACGACCGCGCTCGTTTCATCCACATCCTGCGCTACGGTTTGCGTTTTTGCTGGAAAGACGGCGATGGATGCAACAAAAAGCCCGATTGCAAGCAGCGCGGTCAAGCCCTTCTTGAGCTGTATCCGCTCTATGAGTATGGGGTTGATGACGACCGCGCAGGCAATCAATAATACCCCGCTGAATGCGCTAGCCGAAAACAACGCAAGCGCAAATAACAAAATCGCGGCTGAAAACACCCAAAAAATGACTTGAAATACCTTTTTCACGCAGATCCCCCTTCCCGTGACACATATGCCGCATTCGTCATGGTTTCATCATACTGAGATGACGCATTCTGAACAGAGGGAGAAAACCGCGTATTTTATCGAAACAGACAGATCGTCTACTTAACATGATTCTGAAATTTAGCTGTATTTTTGATAAATATTTCGTTGACTTTGCGTGGCTTTCAGGTAAAGTATAAGCTGTTGGAAAGTTTGAAGCGTTGCCTTCTGGAAACACTTCCAATCAAACTGGAAAGCTGGGGATGCAATGATGCAAAATGAGAAGAAACCGCGCAGTCGTCTTATCGTCGCAATCCTGTTTATCGTCATGACCGCAATCGGCCTGCTGGTCACCCCTGACTACGGCATGCCCTGGGACGAACGCACAGAGATACACACGCTTGGCACAAATGTGCGCGAATATGCGGCTCTCGTGCTTGGCGCTGACGCAAAGCCTGCGCAATCCTCCACAGGCATTGTGTTTCCAGACGTCAGCGAAAATATAGATATCGATCACGGACAATCCGTCTAT
>DNFZ01000241.1 GCA_003486785.1 Clostridiales bacterium
GCCCAAGGGGGATTTTCGTGGATACAGCAAGTCCTTTCAACGCGGACTAGGCGCATATGACGATTTTGAAACGGAAAACGGCTATAAGTTCCGCGCGACGGAATCGAACAGAGGCGGCGTACACGCGCTGTATTACCGCATTGCTGCGCTGGTGAACCGCTATTACGGCGAGCACACAGCCAGAGCCGCGCAGCGCTTTCACTTCATGGAGGATATCACCTACGAAAAGGGCGCGACGTTTACAAAGGTTACCCTTTCGTTTGACAACAAGAAAGACCCCGACTGGATCGAGTTTGTCTATGATGCCGAAAAAAACCGCCTCTTACGCTTTGAGAGCGGCGAAGCGAGCCTGACGAGGACACTCATCGATCACGGAGACGACTACATCACCGAGCAGATGAATGTGCAAAACCTCATCGTGCAATATGTCGAATACGGCTCGATCAAGGACGACGGCAAGCATCGCCGCACCTGCGAGATGATCGGGAGCGGCAACTGCGATTACTTTATCAATGGTCGGCACGTGACCGGGACCTGGTCGCGCCCGACTGCAGAAGATTACACAACCTACCTGCTGGACGACGGCTCTCTCGTCACGCTCGAACCGGGCAATACCTGGATCGCCGTGCATCCGTCTTCCGTCCCGGTGCGCGTTGAATAGCGCGGCGCACAATAAAATCGGGCGCCTCATGCGCAGCCTGCTGCCGTTGTTTGCGGGGCTGCTTTTATTGCTGTGCGGTTGCTCCGTGATTGAAACCATCGCAGACACGCCGTCCAAGCCGCAGAGCGCAACAGGCGACGCGGAGATCGTGGTGGTGACAGATGCGCTCAACGGCTCCGGCACTTCTCCCGTCGCGACGGCGACGCCTGCGCTTGAACAGGAGACAGCAACGCCGGATATTGCAGAGGCCACAGAGGCGGAGGAAACGCCTGCGCTTTCGCTGTTTGAGCAGGGCATATCCCCCACGACGGGGCGCCAGCTGCCCGAGGGCGCGGTCTATCGCCCCGCGCTGGTAGCAATCGACAACGCGGCGCAGGCGCGCCCGCAGACGGCGCTGATGCTAGCGGATGTCGTGTACGAGTTTCCGCTGGATCGTGCCGACCACCAAACACGCTATCTTGCGCTGTTTTCCGATACGTTGCCCGCGCGCGTGGGCCCCGTTCGCACTTCGCGCGCTTACCTCGCTCAAACCGCGCTGGAGTGGGGCGGGCTCTATGTTTCGCTTGGCGATCCGGAGATGGCGGCCAACGGCTACCCGCTTTTGGAGGGCAGCGGCATTCCCTTGCGCGCGGAGAACGCCGGCGATGCAGCGGCCTATTTCTACCGTGACAAAACGATTTCCTCCATCGAAGAACACACGCTCTTTTTCAAGCTGCAATCCTATTTAGAGACGCAGGCCGCTTTCTCCGCTGAGATCAGCGAAAGCCGCTTTTCCTTTGAGCATGGCGTAAACTATGAGAAGGGCAAGGAGATTCACAGTGTTGGCCTGCCCTTCACGAGCTCCGACGCGGAGCGCGTCGTGTTTACATATGACAAAGCAAACAATCTGCTCATCCGCAGCGATAAGAACTCCAAGAAGGTGCTTGGCGTGAGCAAATCCCTCACGCCAACCGACGATACGCTTGGCTATGCCAACGAGACCATCGCGGTGCAAAACCTGATCGTGCAATATGTGCGCGTCTCCGCCTATGACGGCAACTATCGCAGCGTCATGCTCACGGGAAAGGGAGACTGCATGTATTTTGTCAACGGGCGCGCGGTCTTTGGCAGCTGGAGCAGACCCACGCTCGACGATCCCACCGCATATAAGCTCTATGACGGCACGATTCTGCGCCTGGAGCCCGGCAACACATGGATCATGATGATGCCGAGCACGCGCGAGATCAAGATCCGTTACGTGGGATAACCCATATTGCAAAGCAAAACCGACGGCTTTAAGTCTCCCGTCGGTTTTTTTGTGCGGCAAAATGCTTGATTACTCCGCGGGCCGATAGTCCCGCAGCTGCGTGGGCTTGAGTACGCCGACATCCGTCGCAACGCCGGTCACCAGCTCCGGCGGGGTGATGTCAAACGCGGGATAAAACCCCTTCACGCCGTCTTTGCAGGTGCGAACGCCCATCGCATGGCGCACCTCGTCCCCGTTTCGCTCCTCGATGTGCACGGAGGCGACGTCGGGATGCGTGCGATCCGGAAACCCCGCCACATAATACGGCACCCCGTAATAGTTGGCGCACAGGGCGATCTGGAAGGTGCCCACCTTGTTGACCACGTGGCCGTCGAGCGTGATCACGTCCGCGGAGGTGGTGAAGAGATCCACGTGCTTGTGCCCCAGCACATAGCCGGGCATGTTGTCCGTAATCAGCGTTACGTCAAAGCCCATGTCGCAGATCACGCTTGCGGTCAGGCGCGCGCCCTGCAAGTATGGCCGCGTCTCGGGCGTAAAAAACTTCGCGTCGTCGCCGCGCGTGCGCAGCGCGCGCAAGAGCATGCCCACATCCGCGTCGCCATAGCACTGCGTCATGATGGTCGGGTTTTTCGGAATCTTCTCGATGAAATAGCGCGCCTCGCGGTCGATGCGGTCATACCGGCGGGAAAACTTTGCAAGCGCACCTGCCATGATGGCATCGCAGGCGCTTTCTCCCGCATCGATGGCGGCAAGCGCGTCCCGCTCGCAGTCGTCCGTCCAGGTGCGCATCTTGCGTGCGGTGGTCGGGCGCGCGTTGGCAATTACATCGGCCGCGGCTTTCAGATATGTCATTTGCTCTGTCGCCGTTTTTTCGCGGCACTCGTAGGCGGCCAGCGCCATGCCCATCGCCGCCGCATGAAATGGCCCGTAGCTCTGGGTGACCATGTCGGTGATGGCTTTTGCGACCTCCTGATGGCTATGGCAGGTGACAAACTCCTCCCGCGCGGGATAGATGCGCCGGTCGAGTATGCGCACCGCCCCGTTTTCATACCAGGCGATATTCTCAAATAGAAACAGAAAAGCAAGATCGTGGTCGGCTCTTTGCATAGCGAAAAACTTCTCCTTCATATGGAATAAATACGTATGACCGATGGGTAGCGACGACTGCGCGATGCGCGCGTCGTCCTTTCAAGTATACACTTTCCCGCCGCGCTATGGTATAGTCTTTGGGAGGTGATACGGTTTATGAAATATGCGATCATTGGCGGCACAAACCTGGAATCGCTGCCCATTCCCTACCGTGAAGAGGTGGTCGGTACGCCGTACGGCGACGTGGTCATCTACCGCGGAACGCTCGACTGCGGGCAGGAGGTCATATTCCGCTTTCGCCACGGCGTGCTCTTTCGCCATGACCCGCCGGATATCAACTACCGCGCGAACATCTTCGCCATGCATATGCTCGGGGTTACCCACATCATCGGGCTTTCCTCCGTCGGCGCGTGCGATTACGGGTTCAAGGTCGGCACGGTGTGCCTTGTCAACGATTTCATCGATATGACGAAAAACCGCCCGCTCTCATTTGACCGGGAGCACCGCCTCGCGCTGCACACCGGAATGGAAGACGTATTCAGCCCCACGCTCAACGACGCGCTGGAGCGTCTCATCCTCGAAAAGAAGCTTCCCTACTCCGGCCGTGCCGTCTACTGCTGCACCGAAGGCCCGCGCTTTGAAACCGCGGCGGAGGTGCGGATGTTTCGCATGCTCGGCGCGCAGATCGTCGGCCAGACGCTGGTGCCGGAGGCGCCGCTTGCGCGCGATCTGGGCATGGAATACGCCGCCATCGGCGTCCTCTCCAATTACGCAACAGGGATGATGTCCTACGTGACTGACGATGGCATCGGCAGCGTCATGCGCGAAATGCGCGGCAGCGTGTTTACGCTGTGTTTTGAGCTGATTCAGAGCAAAAGCTGTTGATCTGAAGCGTGTTTATCAAGCCGGGAAACGCTTACTTCAACCTTGGCCTCGCTTTTTTTACAACGCCCGCGCGAGCGGGTTTTTTTATGCCTGCTCCTCCGCATAGAGCGGCGGCTCGACCACCAGGCCCGGTTTTCCGTCCTTCTTAGCCTCGATGAGCACGCGAAGCGCTTGCCCGCCAGCGGCAGCGTAAACAAACCTGATCCGCTTTGGTGTGAGCCGCGCGCACGCAAGCGAAGCAAACAGCTCCCCAAGTGCGCTGGCGGGAAAGATGACAAACAGCTTTCCGCCATTTTTCAGCAGCGCGAATGCCGCGCAAAGAAATGTCTTGAGCGTATCCCCCGCGTCGTGCCGCGCGAGGCTGCGGGATGGATTCTGCGCCCAATCCCCGCTGACAAAATACGGCGGGTTCATCACGGCTGCGGAAAACGCGCCATGGCCGAGAAGCGCGGGCGCCTCGGCTGCATCCGCGCAGAGAAATTGAATCTCCTGATGATTGTGCGCCGCGCTTTTTTGCGCGAGTTCCACCAGCCGCTGCTGCCGCTCAACCCCAATAAAGCGCGCTTTTGTGTTGTCCGCGCCGAGGATGCTGATCACGCCCGTTCCGGAGCCAAGCTCAACCACGGTATCCTTTTGATTCAGGCGTAAAAACGAGCAAAGCCAGAGCGCATCCGCATTGAAGCGCGCATAGTCCGTGTCCTGATAGAGCATCAGCCCGTTGTGTTGCAGG
>DNFZ01000048.1 GCA_003486785.1 Clostridiales bacterium
TCAGCGGCGCGCGCTTGAGGCTAAAGAGCAGTTCTTCCGCGACGCAGTTGGTAACAAACTGCCACTCCGGGTTTTGAAACAGCAACCCCATTTGACGGTAAAGCGATTGCGCAGGTACGCTTGATAAAGCCACACCTGAGATGCTGATATCGCCGCCAAAGCCGCTCAGCACGCGAAAGATAATGTTGAGCAGCGTGGTTTTCCCTGCTCCATTCGCGCCGGCTATAGCGATCCATTCGCCCTTGCGAATCGTAAAATCGAGGCCTTTGAGCACCTCGTTTCCGCAGTCTGCCTGCGAGGGCTTCGCGGCGTAGCGATAGGATAAATTGTTCGCTTGCATTTGCGTGGTCGCGGATGACATGGCGGGTAGCGCTTCGCAGACCGCGGCGGCGTATCTTGGCAGCGGCGCATAGGAGCCAATCAAGCCAGCGAGCGCTTCAAAGGGAAGCGAGTAAGCACCATCCTGCTTTTGCGCCAGCTGGCTTTGGCAAAAAGCGCGCATGCGCTCGTCCGGCTCGTTGTGCAGCCAGTCGCGAAGAATACTGAGTGGTTCGGGCAGATAGACCGGAAAACGGGAATAGGTCGGGTTGAAAGCGAGTTGAGAAAATACATCGTGCGCCGAGCCCTGCAGCGCTACGCTTCCGGTGCGATCCAGAACGACCACGTGCCCGACATGCGGCAAAAGCTCGTCAAGATTGTGCTCGACCAGCAGTATGGTCTTGTTCTCCTCTTTGACGAGCCGCAGCAATAACGCGATGATCTCTGCGCGGCTCGTCGCATCGAGCATGGCAGTCGGTTCGTCCAGCAGCAGTAGTTCCGCGTCCATGATGAGCGCGCAGGCGATGGCGAGCTTTTGTTTCTGTCCGCCGGAAAGTGAGGAGACCGCGCGCTTGCGCAAGCCCTGCAAGCCCACAAGCGTGAGCACGTGATCGATGCGCGCGTCCATCTCCTCCGGCGAAACGCAGAGGTTTTCCATGCCGAAAGCGAGCTCGTCTTCGACGTAAAAGGTGCAAAACTGTGTATCCGGGTCCTGAAAGACAAGCCCTATGCGGGATGCCAGCAAGCGCGGCTCCTTACGGATGATCGATTCCCCATTCAGCCGGACATCGCCGGAGAGCCTGCCTTCTAGGCTGTGTGGAATCAAACCGTCGATCAGATATAGCAGAGAGCTTTTTCCGCAGCCGCTTGGCCCTAGCAACAGGTTGATGGTGTGACGAGAGAAGCTGCAGGACAGCTCGTTCCAAACGGGGTGGGATTCCTCGTTATAGACAAAAGAGATGTCCTGCAGCGTAAGGTAATTTGCCATGTATCGATGGTTGCGCTATTCTTCGATGGGTTTGAAGTTCTTCATTACGCCGGCTTTGCCAAGACCCGCGCGGATGCCTTTGACAAGCAGCACACCAATGACTGCGGCGCTGACAAAGCGAACGGCAAGCATACCGAGCACGACGCCGATGGACAGCGCAGAGTAACCGAACACGAGATAATCCCGCACAAAGACGAATAGGCCCGCAACGATGCCGCTCAGCACAAGACACAGAAGATTTGGCTTGTGTTTGAAGATGGCATAGATGAGTTCAACGCCGATCGCTTGCAGCGTGCCTGCCAGCACGATCTGAATGCCGTATGCGCTGCCGAGCAGGATGTTGACCGCCGCGGTGACGAGCGCGCCAAACAGCGCAAAGCCTGGCTTGCGGACGATGAAAGCAGGCAGAGCGGCGGAGAGCAGGTAGATGCCAAACGTCAGCTCCATAAAGACGGGACCGAGCAGTGCGGATAGCGGCATGTAAGCATAATCCATTATGGTGAAGATGACGCCGATGACAGCCGCGATGATGGCGATGATGACCACTTCCCGCGTTTTCCATTTGTTTTCCATAAAAACCTCCCAATTTCGTTATCTCTGAATGAGTATAACGAATTGCGCTCAGTCGCGTCAAGAGCAAACGATACCGATGCCAACGCGGCGAAACCGGGCAAATACGTGCACGATTCGGGGTGCGAAGCGCAGAATGGTACAAAAAATCGCGCAAGAATACTATCTTTTCTCACAATGAATGGTAATATGGAAGCAGATGCATGTCATTTTCTTTGGTAAAGACCATGTGATGATCTTTTTTTATTCATCGTGCGAGCTTGATCAAAATATGAAAACTATAACGCTAAGGAGTCACCCTATGTCGATCTTGATTGAGATTTCGGAACAATTGCAGGCAGGAAGAGCCAAGGCTGTGAAAGAACTTGTCGCCAAGGCGGTTGCCGAGGGGCATTCCGCCAAGGAGATTCTGGAAGACGGCCTGCTCTATGGCATGGGCATCATCGGCGCGCAGTTTAAGAACAATGAGGTGTTTGTGCCGGAGGTTCTCGTTGCGGCGCGCGCCATGAATATGGGCGTTGAGGTGCTAAAGCCTTTGCTGGAGGATGCTGGCGTGCAGGCGACCGGCCGCATCGTGCTCGGCACGGTTCAGGGGGATCTGCATGATATCGGGAAAAACCTTGTGCGGTTGATGATGGAAGGCAAAGGGCTGGAAGTGATCGATCTGGGTACCGATGTGCCGCCGGAAGAGTTTATCCAGAATGCCATTGCGCATGATTGCCAGATCATCTGCTGCTCTGCGCTGCTCACAACAACGATGATGTCGATCAAGGACGTGATCACGGCGATGCAGTCGGCGGGCATTCGCGATCGGGTGAAGATCATGATCGGAGGCGCGCCGATTACGCAGGCGTTTTGCGATCAAATCGGGGCGGACTACTACTTGCCGGACGCAACGAGTGCCGCCGCTGCCGCGGTGGAGATCTGCCAGGCCGGCTAAACCCCGCGCCGCAACCTATAAAAATCATCTGAAAGGGCGGCAATGATGAATACGAAAGAATGGCTGAATCAGTTGCGCGACAGGGCGCAAAAGCAGGCGCTCCCCATTTTGAGCTTTCCTTGCGTGTCTCTGCTGGGGGTCACGGTCGATGCGCTCGTGCAGAGCAGCGTTTTGCAGGCGGAAGGCATGGCGCGCGTTGCCGCGCGGGTTCCGAGCGCCGCAAGCGTGAGCATGATGGATCTCTCTGTCGAGGCCGAGGCGTTTGGCGCGCGTGTCCGTTTTGATGCGAATGAGATGCCCGCTGTGACGGATGTGCTGATTCACAACGAAGAGGAGGCAAACGCATTGCCCGTCCCTGCGGTTGGCGCCGGCAGAACAGGGGTTTACGTTGAGGCGATTCGCCTTGCCGTGCAGAAGATCACGGATCGTCCGGTCTTTGCAGGCATGATCGGTCCGCTCTCGCTGACAGGGCGGCTGGTCGGCGCGTCGGAAGCGATGTTTTACTGCTATGACGAACCGATCCTGATGCAGCGCGTGTTGGAGCGGGCGGAACGATTCCTGACGGAGTATGCGCTTGCCTTCAAAGCGGCAGGGGCAAACGGCCTGATCATCGCCGAGCCGCTTGCGGGGCTGTTGTCCGCAAAACACGCAAGCGCGTTCTCACATCCATATATCCGGCGCATCGTCGAGACGGTGCAGGATGATTCCTTTCAGGTGCTCTACCACAACTGCGGCGAGAGCACGTCGAAAATGACGGACGATCTGGTCGGCATCGGCGCAGCCGCGTATCACTTTGGAAACAAGGTGGACATGCGGGACATCCTCGAAAAAATGCCCGCGCACACCATCGTGCTGGGCAATCTCGATCCGGCAGGGCAGTTTCGAAACGGCACCCCGCAGACGATTGCGGAAGAAACAAGCCGCCTGCTTGTCGCTTGTGCCGAGCATCGGAATTTTTTGATCAGCTCGGGCTGCGACATCCCCCCGGCAACGCCATGGGAAAATATAGACGCGTTTTTTGCAGCTGTGCAGGCTTTTTACGAACGAGAATGATCGGGCAGAGTCGGCGGCAGGCGCGCGTGTTGCCGACAGGAATGTGGTTTTGACAAACCGCATAGCGGGCTCTATAATGCAAGTATCAGACGTACACATGCACACATCCGTCGAAAGATATGCTTTTCCGCTCAGCCAACTGTATGATATCAAAATAAAAACTACAATCTCAGCTTTTCGCCAGGTGAGCGAATTTTGATTTAGGGAGCAATGCACAATGAATGCAAAGCAGAGACTCTTTTCCGTTTTGGACGGCAAAAAAGCCGACCGTATCCCGAATCTGAACATCGTCATGCAGTTTGCGGCAAGCCAGATCGGCGTACCGTACTCGGTCTATTGCAAGCAGCACGAGAAGCTGGTCGAGGGAAATATCACATGCGCGGAACGATACGGCCTGGACTGCGTGACGACGATGTCGGACCCGATGAAGGAGGCATCCGCCTTTGGAGCGGAGGTCATATTCCCCGAAGATGGCGTGCCCTATTCAAGAAAAAAGCTGCTCGCGGACGAATCGACACTGCTCAAGCTCACCGTCACTGCCCCGTGCGACAGCGAGCGGATGAGCCAGAGCGTTTTTGCAATCGAGCGCTATAAGCGCCTGCTTGGCGATGATATGCCGATCATCGGCTGGGTTGAGGGCTGCTTTGCGGAGGCGGCAGATCTGCGCGGCGTCAATGAGCTGATGTATGATCTCATAGACGACGAAACCTTTGTGCTAGATCTGATGGAGCTGTGCCTGGAGCAAGCCGTTCTGTTTGCAAAGGCGCAGGTTGAAGCGGGTGCGGACATCATCGGGATCGGAGACGCGATCGCTTCGGTTGCCGGTCCGGTCTATTATCAGAAGTATGCGCTGCCCTATGAGATCCGGCTGCTTGCCGCAATTCGCGAGATGGGCGCAAAGACGAAGCTGCACATCTGTGGGAATACGACGCCGTTTCTGGCGCATCTGCCGGCTGATTATTGCGATATCATCGATCTGGACTGGATGGTGCCGCTCGATAAAGCGGCGGCGCTGGTGGGCGATCGCTGCGCGCTGAGCGGAAACTACGACCCCGTTGCTGTTTTGATGCAGGGCACCACCGCCGATGTTCGCAACGCCGTGGTTGCATGCAGCAGGGCAGGCGCGGCAAAATACATCAGCGCCGCCGGGTGCGAGGTGCCAAAAGCGACCCCCGAAGAGAATTTTCTGGCGGTTGCGGAAACGCTCAGGGAGCTGGCATAGCATCGATTATGCGCGGTGTTGCAAACAACCCGGCAATCACAACGCTCTCTCTTTTTTATAATTCTTTCACGTAAAACAGAATTAGCTGCAAGAAGGTCTTGAAAAGATGCTTTGTCTGGTGTATAATGATTCTAGTTTATACGTATAAGTTAATAACTACATGCCATTCTCCACCTATAAACAACCAATCATTCTTCAATCTCGCTTAGAAAAGTTTTAGTAAAAACAGAACAAGAGCGTTTCAAAATTACGAAAACACGAAATCAATCAAAAGCCACACAGGAGTTAGTATGAAAGCATGCGTTTTGCATGGAATCGGTGATTTCCGGTTTGAAACAG
>DNFZ01000217.1 GCA_003486785.1 Clostridiales bacterium
AAGCAAGCGGCGCATGCAGGTGCATACGCCGCTTTTTTCGCGCCAGGCGTTATCATTTCTATTCTTCGAGCTTGCTGATGAGCGTACCGATCCGGTCATACAGAATCGCCGTATTGTCCTTTTTCTTGAGCGGTTTATCTTCGTCTTTGAAGGAGAAATCGCCGTTTTTTCCTATGACAAGGGACGCATCGGCTCCGAGCAAGGTTCCTTCGGGAAAGCGCAGGGCTGCATCCGTGCGAACGGAGAAAAGAATCATGCCGGAGAGGTCAGCGATAGCATCGCCGCCGTTTGTGAGCGTGATGGTCTGCGCTTTTGCGTCAAGGCTGCTGACGAACACCGGCGCGTCACTCGCGCGGTGTGCAGGATTGGAGATGACGACCGCACCGGAGCGATTCAGCGTGAGCAGCACGCCGACGGGATATTCCTCCGTCACGAAGATTTGTGCCATAGACAGTGCGGAGAGAACACGCGGGTTTGCGCTGTCGTGGTCAACGAGTGTATTGGTCGAGATCACAGCATACGCAGGCGAGACGAGCGCGGCGAAATCATCGCCGGTCGCATCCGGATTGCCGTGATTACCCACTTTGAGCACATCGCTCTTGAGCGACAAACCGGAATCGATGAGCGTCTGCTCCTGTGGAAACTGCATATCTCCCGTGAAGAGAAACGTCACGTCCCGATAGGTAAACTGAATCACCAGAGAGTTGTCGTTGTCATCGTCTTTGTTGAGTAAAACCGGGCCGAGAATATTGAAGGATACATCGCTCGTCACGGCAACTGTCTCGCCCGCCTTGAGCAGCGTATGCGGCAGGCGGAGGTTCTTTGCGCGCTTTACGATTTTGCCTACGCCGTTCTTGTCCGCTTCGGAGTAGAAGGGGGAGTAGAGCATCGGGATATCATAATTCGCGCTCAACGCGGCTAGACCTCCGATATGATCGTTGTGGCTGTGGGTGATGAATACCGCGCTGATATGATCGATACCGAGCGCGTTGAGCCCGCCGATGAGTTGCGGTGCCGATTTTGCTGAGCCAGCATCGATAAGCACCGCTGTCTCGCCAAAGCGCAGAATCGCCGCATCCGCTTTGCCCACGTTGACAAAAAGGATGGAAAAATCCTTGATCTCGGGCACTGCTTCTTCCAGCTGCAGCGCGGGTATGTATGCGCTCTCCTGCAGCGAAGCCGTATCAGGCGCGACGCTTGGAGAAGGAGGAATGCCGGGGTCGATGGTTATATAAGCGTCCAAATCGTTCGGCGCTTTCTGGTCGCCGCTTATAGGCATACCAACGCACCCTGCAAGCAACGCAAGGCACAGTAAAAGCGGGAATACACGCGGCAGGAGACGCGCAAAAGGGGAACGTGAAAGACGGTTCATAGTTTGATTATAAGGAACTTGCGCTCTGGATGCAAACGCGAACCGAACGGTTACGTGGCATCGCTGTAACCCGCCTGTGAACAATACGAAAAGAACGCTGGATTGACGAATGAAAAATTTTTACACAAAGATGCGAGAAATGTGCTATACTCGTGCAGAAATTGCGGCGCGCGAATCGTCGCGCGGAGGAAGTGAAGCATGCTTTATAATTTTATGAACGATTACAACGAGTGCGCCCACGAACGCATTTTGGAGGCGATTGCGCAGGCAAACCGGGACCAGGACGACTCCTATGGCTTGGATCGCCGGTGCGCAAACGCGCGTATGCTGATTCAGGCGCGGCTCGGAGCGAAGAGCGACGTGCATTTTCTCGTTGGCGGCACGCAAGCAAATCTCACGATCATCGCCGCGAGCATCCAGCCGTATCAGGGCGTGGTCTGCGCCGAGTGCGGGCATATCAACGTGCATGAAACGGGCGCCATCGAGGCGACGGGGCATAAGGTGCTGCCGCTGCCGACCGAACATGGCAAGATCAGCGCCGCGCAGATTGCGCAATACGTCGCCGCACACTATGCGGACGCGACTGCGGAGCACATGGTGCAGCCGGGAATGGTCTATCTTTCGCAGCCAACCGAGGTTGGCACAGTCTACAAAAAGTGCGAGCTAGAGGCGATCTCCAGCGTTTGCAAACAGTATGACATGCCGCTGTATATCGACGGCGCACGGCTTGGCAACTCGTTTGCGGCAGAGGGTGCGGATGTGTTTCTTCCGGAACTGGCGCAGTTTGCGAGCGCGTTTTCCATCGGCGGAACCAAGATGGGCGCGCTGTTCGGCGAGGCATTGGTGATCAACGACCCTGCGATCAAGAAAGATTTTCGCTATCATATGAAGCAGCGCGGCGGCATGCTCGCCAAAGGGCGACTTTTGGGCATCCAGTTTGAGACGCTGTTTAAAGACGGGCTCTATGATGAGATCGGACGGCACGCGGTATTGCAGGCGCAGCGCATCGCGGCGGGCGTTCAGGCAAAAGGGTATGCGCTCTTTGTCGCTTCTCCAAGCAATCAGGTTTTTCCCATCCTGCCGCGCGGGGTACTCCAAACGCTTGCAATGGGGTTTGGCTACGCCTTTTGGCAGACGTATGACGAGCAGAACGACGTGGTGCGCTTCTGCACCTCGTGGGCGACTCCGCCTCAGATGGTGGATGCGCTTTTGCAAAGAATTCCGAACAAGATATAAATGCGCAAGAAAAAACGGAGGGATAACAGCCTCCGTTTCGCGTTATGCGATGGCCTGTTTTCGTGCTCGGTTGCCGAAGATGCGCCAGCAAAGAAGCGCAAGAACGATCAAGGCAACGCCGAGCTTGATGGCGATGCTGATCGGTTGATAGTCCTCCCAGCTCGCGCGGAGGATTGCGTCTGTCACGGAGAGTAAAATCGTTCCCATCGTCAGGAGGATGACGTTGCGCTTGGTCAAGAGATGTCGCAGCCGAAGGCGGGGAAAGATCAGCTTGAGAACCACGACAAACAACCCGAACAAGAGCAGCGCATTGAGCAACACGCCCAAAACGACCTGGAGCACCGGGCTTAGCGCGGTAAACAATAGAGGAAGCGCCGTCAACAATGCTTTTCCAACTGCCCAGAACGGCAGCAGCACAGCGCCGCGCACGATGGACGGTTGCGCGAACATCAAGTTGCGCAGCTTGTTTTGCAGCCGCGCCTTTCGGGCGACCTTTCCGGCGGCGCTTGTGCGGGCGTACTCGTTGCTTGCGGACGCGCTGATGACAACCTGCGCCGACTGCGACGTGCCGGAGAACAGCTCTTCCGGCGCATCTATCACGCAACCCAGCGCCAGCGAGAGCGCAGCGAATAGCCCCGCCACAGTGAGCGCGGCTTTTTTGCCGAATTTGTTCTGTTTTTTGTTGGAGGAATACATAGCGAAATTATACCCCGCACACAAGCAAACCGCAAGAAAAGCGAAAAAGTGTATACTTAAGTGTATACGCAACGACGCGCGTGATTGCCACTTGAGCAACGCACGCAAGCAAACGAAAATTGTGATGACAGAGCACGCAAAAGCATCCCGTGCGATGAAGCAGGGGATGCTCGTTGGTTCTGGTTTGGTTCGGGCGCAAAAGAGTTTATCTCTTGCTGAACTGGGGCGCTCTGCGGGCCGCGTGCAGACCGTATTTTTTACGTTCCTTCATGCGCGGGTCGCGCGTGAGGTAGCCGGCCTTTTTGAGGGCAGGGCGAAGGGCGGGCTCCGCTACGAGCAGCGCGCGCGCGATGCCGTGACGGATTGCGCCGGCCTGACCCGTGTAGCCGCCGCCGTAGACATTGACGAAAACGTCAAATTTCGCGAGCGTATCGGTGAGGGTGAGCGGGGCGCGGACGATCATCTTCAGCGTTTCCATGCCAAAGTAATTGTCCAGCTCGCGCTTGTTGATCGTGATGCTGCCGCTGCCGGGGAGCAACCGAACGCGGGCAATGGACTTTTTCCGTCTGCCGGTGCCAAGATATTGCGTAATTGCCATGTTCTTGTTCTCCTCTCTTTATTTCAGCGTAAGCGGCTGGGGCATCTGTGCGGCGTTCTTATGCTCGGGGCCGGCATAAATGCGGACTTTTTTGAGCATCTTGTCGCCGAGCGGGCCTTTCGGCATCATGCGGCGAATCGACTCGTAAACGGCGAACTCCGGCTTGTTTGCCATCAGCGTGCGATAGCTCACCTCACGGATGCCGCCCGGATAACCGGTGTGGTGGATGTGCTTTTTCTGATCCAGCTTTTTGCCGGTCAGGCGCACTTTACCCGCGTTCACGATAATCACGTGATCGCCTGTGTCGACGTGCGGGGTGTATATGGGCTTATGCTTCCCTCTGAGAATAGCTGCTACCTGGGAAGAAAGACGGCCGAGGACCATGTCTTGTGCATCCACCACGTACCAGCTGTGCTCGACGGTTTCGCCCTTTGCCATATAGGATTTCATGGCGATTCCTCCATCATATTTATATCGATTGAATTTCGTTGTGTTCTTGAGCACAGACTGCCGGGGCTGTGGCGACTGAATCCCAATGGCACACCGATTAGTTTAACAAATGCTCATAACAGTGTCAAGCCCGAAAACGAAGAAACCGCCGATTTCTGCGCGTCTTTGGCAGATGAGCCGATGCTTTAAACAATCTCGGCATAAGCTATGCGCACAAGCTCCGCCCAGCGGGAGAGCGCGTAGGTTTTTTTAACGCTTGCGCCTGTTTGCTCAAGCGCTTGCGCTCTGGCAGGCGTGTGCTCTTCGAGAAGCACGCGCAGCAGCGCCGCGGCGAGGGATGCTGCGTCCCGCGGGGGAAAGAAGGCGCTGCGTGGCAGCGCGAGATCCTTTTGCGCGTCGATGGCGCTGGCTAGCACCGGCGTGCGGCAATACGCGGCCTCGATGAG
This sequence comes from Clostridiales bacterium, assembly GCA_003486785.1. Taxonomy (GTDB): domain Bacteria; phylum Bacillota; class Clostridia; order Christensenellales; family CAG-138; genus UBA7703. The sequence goes on from DNFZ01000217.1 coordinate 4,799, forward strand.
CGCGTAGCAAAACCCCTCCTGGCGGCTGGGGGAAAGAAACACATCCGCCATATGATAATAAGAAGCGATGTCCTCGCGCGGGGGGAGCAGCAGGATCCAATCCGGCACATCGCTGGCACTTAGCTGGGCGCAGATGCGCGCGCGCACCTCTTCCGAGCTGGACGAGAGTACGATAGCGAGGGTGACTGGAAACGCTTCACGCTCGCGCAGCAGGCGCACGGCCTCCACCGCGAGATCGACACCCTTGACCTCAAAATTGTAGCCGAACATCAGCGCGAGCTTTTCACTTTTCGGCACGGGCAGCGATGCGCGCACATGCGCGTCGTATTGATCCAGCCGCTCAAACGCGATGGCGTTTTCCGCGACGCGGACGTGCTCTTTCGGAACTCCGTCTGCGATCAGGTGCGCCGCAACCGACGCGCTGCAGCAGACAAAGCGCGAAACGGAGCGAAAATACAGCATATGCGGCAGGCGCAGCAGCGGGTTTTTCGGCAGCGAGATATGGTTGTGCAGGTGCAGAACGGTCTTCACGCGGTGCCCGCAGGTTTTGATCGCGAGCCAGGCCGCGAGCTTTTCTGAAAAATGTATGAAGTGCTCGTGCAGAATGTCCGCGTTCGTCTCCTTGAGCAGGCGGCGTACCTGTCGCAAATAGGAGAGGAAGCCGCCCCTATTGAGATAGCGCACATCGTGCGTCTTCGCCATCTCGAGCGTCCAGCTGCGCTCTTTTGCGCGCGGCGGAAGGACATAGACCATCCTGCCGCCGGTTTCGGCGAGCATACGCTCCAGCGCGCGCAGCGACGCGATGAAGTTGCCTGCGTACGGCGCGCCGTAGTCGGTCAGGTGGAGGACGGTTCGGTTTTGCATGACTTGCATCAAGAGAAGCTCCTTAGATATTCTTCAGCTGTAATAACAGCTCGTCAAACGGACACACCACGCGCTCGACCGCCGGATGATGGTAAAACACGCAGAACCCCTCTTTGCCGTCAAATGGCGCGCTGGTTTCCGACCAGAGCAGGATGCGCTTGTTGTCAGCGCTCGCCAGCGCCATGCCAAGCTCCGCATGCGTACCAAATCTGCCGGGCAGCAATAGCACGACCAGCTCCGCCTCCAGCACGCCGCGCGATTCGGAGACCGCAACCTCTCGTTTGAAGCTCGGATCGGCTTTGGAGACGTCGCCATGACCCGTCCAGTCATAGGTGCGCTCGTGTCCGGCGGCGTTTAGCGCAGCTGCCGCCAAATTGACTTTTTCAGCATTGGAAACGCCGCTTGCTACATAAAACTTCATCGTGCGTTACAGTTCCTCGTCTTCGTCATCTGCCGCCTCGCAGCAGCTGCCGGGTACCGCGCCTTTGGCGAGATCCTCTGCGCGAAGACCCGGTCCGGGGTCGCCGATGAGCCAGTGCTTGCGGCAAAGGCCAATGTATTTGTCGCTCGCGCCGAGCACGACCTGCTCTCCGACCTTTGTGATGCCGCCCATGCCGTCGAGGCGCGCGTTGTTCGTCGCCTTCTTGCCGCACCAGCAGATGGTTTTCACCTCTTCGATCGTATCCGCCCGCGCAAGCAGGCGCGCGCTGCCGGGAAAGAACTCGCCGCGGAAATCGGTCTTGAGGCCATAGCAGATGATCGGTACGTCATAGTCGTCCACGATCGGCAGCAGCATATCCACCTGCTCGACGGAGAGGAACTGCGCCTCGTCGATGATCAGGCAGTCGTACTCGCGCGCGCGCACTTTGTCCCAGTCAATCTGATCAAAGAGTATGCAGTCGGCCTCAAGACCACTGCGCGAGCGGATGGTGTAGGTGCCGTCGCGCGTGTCCACGCCGGGCTTGACGAGCAGCGCTTTTTTACAGCGCTCCTGATAGTTATACCAAACCATGATGGCGTTTGCGGTCTTACTAGACCCCATCGCGCCATAGCGGAAATAGAGTTTTGCCATAATTCCTCCGGAACAATGTAGTAAAAAATCGTTTTTTCAGGCAATCGCTTTCAAAAAAAATAGGGAAAACAAGTTTTAATATAATAATGGGGAAAGCAAAATTTAATATAATAATGGGAAAAACAAGTTTTAATATAATGATGGGGAAAACAAGTTTCAATATAATAATGGGGAAAACAAGTTTCAATATAATAATGGGGAAAACAAGTTTCAATAGAAAAACGGGAACAATCGCTTTCAATACAAAATGGGAAGGCGCCGCGGCGAATGCGCATCGACACGGCGCCAGAAGAACGGAATGCGTGGGAAAGCGCCTATCTGCGCCCCTTGTCGTAAGGAATGCCCTCGGCTTTCGGCGCGCGAGACTTCTTGCTCGTGAGCACGAGCACGATCATGGTAACCACATACGGCAGCATGAGATAGATATACTCGCTGGCCTTGATGTTATCGAATTTCGGCAAAAACGGGATACTGCCGCTGTAAGAGCCGAGAATCTTAAACAGCGCGAAAAACAGAGAAGCGCCGAGGATGTTCAGCGGCTTCCAGTTGCCGAATATCATGACCGCGAGAGCTAAGAACCCGTAGCCAGCAACCGTGGACTGAAACGCGCTGCCCG
>DNFZ01000166.1 GCA_003486785.1 Clostridiales bacterium
GATAATATACAAAAATATTTCGGGCATAATAATTTTGTTCAGCAAAAATTTTTTACTGTACAATTTGTAAAATCCAATGTATGATGTTTCATATAGCGCGGCGAATCTGCCGCAGGATTATTCGAAAGAAAAACAATTGGAGTGTTCTTATGAAGCGCGTTGCAGGCTATCGCTGTACAATCTGCGGAAAGGAATACCCGTTTGGCCCGGAACTGATGACCTGTCCGTCCTGCGGAGAAAAGGGCATTCTGGACATAGNNGTGGCGCTATCGCGCGCTGATGCCGCTTCAAGGCGAAGGGCTTTCGGACTTTTTGCGCATTGGGTGGACGCCTCTCTATCGCTCGCTGCGGCTCGGCCGCCAGCTGGGGTTGGAGAGACTGTATATCAAAGACGACGGCTTAAATCCCACCGGCTCGCTTAAGGATCGCGCAAGCGGCGTTGCCGTCGCAAAGGCAATCGAGCTGGGTTACGACACGATCAGTTGCTCTTCAACCGGAAACGCGGCAAGCTCCTGCGCGGGCAATGCCGCGCGCATGGGTCTCAAGACCGTCATCTTCGTGCCGGAGCGCGCGCCGCTGGGTAAAGTGGCTCAACTGCTCATCTTTGGCGCAAACGTCGTCTCCGTAAAGGGAGACTATCGCCAGACGTTTGAGCTGAGCAAGGCCGCCATCGACAAATGGGGCTTCTACAACCGCAACGCGGGCATCAATCCCGTAATGACGGAAGGGAAGAAGACCGTCGCGCTCGAGATTGCAGAGCAGCTCAACTGGAATCCAACCGACTGGGTTGCCGTCTCGGTTGGCGACGGCTGCACCATCGGCGGCGTGTACAGTGGTTTCTACGATCTGCTCATGCTCGGCATGATCGATCGCATCCCGAGAATCCTCGGCGTGCAGTCCACCGGCTGCTGCCCGTTTGTCGATGCGGATCGAGCGGACGGCATCCTAAAACCCACGCCGGAAAACACACTGGCAGACAGCATCGCAGTCGGCGTCCCGCGCAACCCCGTCAAGGCGCAGCGTGCGGTGAAGGACAGCGGCGGCGCCTGGATTGCGGTTTCGGACGAGGACATTCTGGACGCGATGCGACTACTCGGCAGAACCGAAGGTGTCTTCGGCGAACCCGCGGGCGTGACCGCGATGGCTGGCGTTAAAGCAGCGATTGCAAACGGCGTCATCAAGCCCTATGAGAGCGTGACGCTTGTCTCCACCGGCAGCGGGCTGAAAGACGTTAAAAACGCGATGACAGCGGCAGGGGAGCCCTTCAAATGCGAACCCGACATCAAAGCGCTAGAAGCGAGTGGAAGAATTCGCTAGGCATATCCGAGCCGACCAAATCGAAAAAACATCCTCCAGAACGAAGAAAAGGCTAAATTATTTTTTTATAAAATTACAGTTTGTTTGTATGAATAAGCGAAAATAGTTCCCGAAAAAGGTTGTTTCACCGGATCGCCGGTGCTACAATAAATCAAAATTCAGTAGGAGGAAAACCATGAAAAAGATCATTGCTCTTCTGGCCGTCCTAACGATGGTGTTCGCTCTGGTCGCCTGCGCAGCGCCCGCAGCCGCACCGGAAACCGCTGCAGCGCCCGCCGCAGCTGCGTCTGAGGCCGCAGCAGAACCGGAAGCATCCGCTGTCAAAATCGGCGTTATCCTCGTCCACGACGCGAACACAGGCTATGATGCCGCACACATCGACGGCATTACGGCTGGCGCAGAAGCCGNNAAAGCCGGTGCAGAAGCCGCTGGCATCCCCGCCGACAGCATTATCTGGAAGTACAACGTATCGGAAGATGAGAGCTGCTATGATACGGCGATCGACCTCGTCGAACAGGGCTGCAACTATATCTTCTCAAACAGCTATGGCCATCAGTCCTACATGCAGCTGGCAGCTTCCGAAACCCCGGAAGTTACGTTCGTCTCCATGACGGGCGACGGCGCTGCGCTGAGCGGCCTGCCGAACTTCAAAAATGCGTTCCCGCATACCTATGAGTCCCGCTACGTGTCCGGCGTCGTCGCCGGCATGAAGCTCAAAGAGCTCATGGATGCGGGTACCGTCACCGATCCGTACATCGGCTATGTCGGCGCATTCCCGTATGCCGAAGTGGTCAGCGGTTACACCGCGTTCTTCCTCGGCATCCAGAGCATCGTTCCGGAAGCCCATATGGACGTGATCTACACGAACTCTTGGTATGACCCGACCGCGGAAGCCGAAGCAGCCAACGCCCTGATGTCCAAGGGCGCGCACATCATCGGTCAGCACGCCGACTCCACCGGTGCACCGAGCGCGGTGCAGGCCGCTCTGGATGCAGGCTCTGCCGTGTATTGCATCGGTTACAACATCGACATGCTTGCCGCCGCCCCGACCGCCGCGCTGACCTCTGCGCAGAACAACTGGGCGTCGTACTACACCTATGCCTTTGAAGCCGCGCTGGCTGGCGAAGAAATCATGACCGACTGGTCCGAAGGCTATGCCGCAGGAGCAAACATGATCTCGCCGCTCGGCCCGAGCGTTGCCGCCGGCACCGCTGAGAAGGTTGCCGAGATCGAAGCTGCCATCATTGCCGGTACGCTGAACATCTTTGACACCGCGACCTTCACCGTCGGCGGCGAGCGCATCACAACCTATCTCGCCATCGATACCGACGGCGACTGGGTTGGTGACACCGGCGAAGCCATCGTGGACGGCATCTTCTACGAGTCCAAGCTCCGTAGCGCGCCGTACTTTGGCCTGCGCATCGACGGCATCACCGAGTTGAGCTAAGAAACGATTGCCGTAAGGCAAAAAGCGAAGGGGGAGACGATATATCGTTTCCCCCTCGCAAATTCAGCCCATATAACAGCTCAAAGGAGAGTGGTTCGCCGCTCTCTTTTTGGCTATGTTTGATCACTGTTTTATTATTTCGTCGGGAATCGTACGTTTTTGTTTACATTGCGTTCACCCGTATGCTAAAATATTTTCAGCAAGTCTTAATCTAATATAGAAGGGGCCAAACATGTGGATAGTTCAGTAGCGATCCGAATGGTCAATATCACCAAGACCTTCGGTGAGGTGGTTGCAAACGATAAAGTTTGCCTAGACATTCACAAAGGAGAGATACTCTCTCTGCTCGGTGAAAACGGCAGCGGAAAAACCACGCTCATGAATATGCTGGCGGGCATCTATTTTCCAGATGGTGGCGAGATCGCCATCAACGGAAAGCCTGTCACCATCGCTTCTCCGAAGGACGCATTTGACCTGCACATCGGCATGATTCATCAGCACTTCAAGCTCGTAGACGTTTTAACAGCCGCAGAAAATATCATATTGGGATTAAATGAGGCAGTTGTCGTCGATCTCAAGCGCGTGCGCGAGTCGATCAAGCAAATCTGCGACCGCTACGGCTTTGTTGTTGACCCCGATAAAAAAGTATACGACATGTCCGTTTCCGAGAAGCAGACGCTTGAGATCGTAAAGGTGCTGTATCGCGGCGCCGATATCTTGATTCTCGACGAGCCGACCGCGGTGCTGACGCCGCAGGAGGCCGACCTGCTTTTCAACGTACTTGACCGCCTCAAGGGCGAAGGCCGTGCCCTGCTCTACATCTCGCACAAACTCGACGAGGTGAAACGGCTCTGCGACACCGCGACCATCCTGCGCGGCGGCAAGAAGGTCGACACCTGCAATCCACGCGAGCAAACCGCCGCCTCAATGGCGCGCATGATGGTCGGCGCCGACATCGGCGAAGTGAAAGCGACGACCGCGCGCGCCACCACCGTGCCGCGTCTGCTGGTCCGCGACCTGTCGCTGGAGCCGGACGATCCGCACGGCACTTATCTGCGCAATATCTCGATCGAAGTGTTCGGCGGTGAAATCCTGGGGATCGCCGGCGTCGCCGGCAACGGCCAG
>DNFZ01000078.1 GCA_003486785.1 Clostridiales bacterium
GGTTATGCTCTATCACTTTTTTGATGTATTTTTCAACCTGAGACGATTTCTTCGTCGTCGGCGCCATCAAGGCAAACTCGGTGCCTTCCAGACCCGGCGTACCTAGTATGTCCAGAATGAGCGTCTTGCAAAAAATGATGCTGCCCGCGCCGATGATTGCGATCTTTCTCTTCGCCATAATGCTCAACCTTTCTCTCGTGCTTAAACAGATATCAAGCTGGTATGCTGTAAGCCATTAAACTGTTTATACGTATAAGTCGTCGATGTTTGTTACAATCAGCCCCGCTGTGTAAAATACTCGTCCTAATGCGAAAATGACATCATATATTCTTTTGTTTGGTCAGTATTGGGTTCAGAAAAAAACGAAACCGGATTGATAAGGATGCTATAAGTTGATGTGGTTTATTCGATTAAATGAGATAGTTCCATTTAATCAGATCACTCCTAGGTTGTCAATACATTTTTTGAATTGTTAATTCAATTCAGTACTTTTTATGAGCAGATGCTCTGCCAAGTCGCCGTCTCATCCCCTACCAAGCAGGATGATTTCGCTATGATCGCGCAATTGACAGGCAGAATACGCTTACTGCGCGCGCTTGCTTAGAGGTGTTTGCGGATAAACTCCAGGCCTTTGATCGCGATTTCGTCCGTATCCTTCACAAAGGGGCGCCAGAGACGCAGCAGAGGCAGTGTCTCCGGAACGTTTGCGTTGAACGCCTCAATGATGACATTCCCCTGGTAGCCGCCGTTTTTGAGCGCTTCAAAGACGGACGGCGGAATCGCATGCCCGTATCCCGGAATGCCGCGATTGTTTTCCGAGATGTGTACGCTATGAATCTTGTCCATCACGCGCGACCAAGATGCGGCGGTGTCGTATTCCTCGATGTTGCTGTGGTGCGTATCGGCCAGAATGCCGAGCGAATCCACACCAACCTCGATGCAAAACTCATATGCCTGCTCTATGGAATTGAGCAGATACATCTCGAATCGGTTCAGCGGCTCAGCCGCAAGCTTCACGCCCTTTTCCTTGGCGTACAGCGCGCACTCGCGCAAGCCGTCCACGGCGTATTTTCGTTCATCCGCGGTCGGGCCCGTCTGCGTGGTGTTACACAGCCCCTGAAACATCGGCCCGCTGAACACCTTGCCGCCCAGATCCGCCGTCTTCTCGATGCAGCTCTTGAGGAACTGCTTTGCTTTGTTCCGCATCGCAAGATCCGGGCTGATCAGATCCATGTCCGCGGCAACGTAAACATCGAGCGCGCAGGGCTCCAGGCCAACCTCGTCCGCTTTTTTCGCAAACCGCGCAACTTCCGCTGCGCTGAGTCCGCCAACGCCGATCTCAAACGCGTCAAATCCCCAGTCCTTTAGTTTTTCAAGCAGGTAGCCGTGCTCTGCAAAATTCGGGGAAGCCGTCCACAACAACAGATTAATGCCTACTAACATAACGCCCCTCCTGTTTTTCTTTGCTCAGATTTGCTCCTAAACTCGCTCCTTGACTCGCTCCACGTTTTGATCTATTCCGGAATCTATGTTGCGTTTGCTTCAGGAAATCGCGTGCCGAAGCGCCTTTGCGTTTTCAAGCAAGCTTTGATTTTCCATAAACAGACTCGATGTCCCCGCAACGAATATATCCGCGCCTTGTTCCCGCATCCTGATTGCGTTTTCGACGCTGACGTTTCCATCCACCTCGATCAGCGCCGCGCTGCCGTGCTCATTGAGATATCTTCGCGTGTCTCCAATTTTCTGCAGCGATGCGGGCACGAGTTTTTGCCCCGCATAGCCGGGATTGACAGTCATTACCAGAACGACATCCAAGTCATCGACCACGAAATCCATCGAATACAGCGGCGTGGCGGGGTTCAGCGCGATAGCAGCGTGCGCACCCGTATCTCGAATCATCTGCAACGTGCGCTGCAGATGCACCGTAGACTCCGCGTGTACGCTCACGATATCGCCTTCTCTCGGAGCGAAGGACGTGATGTGGCGTTCCGGCTCCCAAACCATCAGGTGAATATCGCAGGGAATATCGGTCATATTCCGAATACTGCGCACAAAATCCGGCCCAAGCGTGAAGTTTGGCACAAATTTGCCGTCCATAATATCGATGTGCAGGTATTCAACGCCCGCCGCTTCCAGCGCGCGTATGCTATCGCGAATGTTCGCGAAATCAACGCACATCAGCGACGCGGAGATCTTTCCCGTCATAGCTGCCTCCTATGGATGTACGATAACGCGCATCCCCATGTGTCCTTCCGCCGCCTCGAATGCAGCCCCGATATCATCCAGGCTGAAATGATGCGATATGTATTGCTTCACGTCGATCGCACCGGACGCGATCAGCTCCACCGCCTTGCCGTGATGGATGGGCAGCGCGCCATGCGCGCCATGCACAAAAAGCTCTTTGTAATGAATGATGTTGGTATCCAGCGTCACCATCGATTTATCCTTGGGCAGCCCGCCAAAGAAGTTGACACGCGCGCGATTTTTCGCCATAAGGATGGCATCCGCCTGCGCCTGCGGGCTTGGGTTTGCGGTGATCACGACATCTGCGCCCAGCCCATTCGTCTCCTCCAGCACGCGCGCGACGGTGTCCTCCTCCGAGGAGAGGATGTAAACATCCGCACCGAATCGCTTTGCATATTCCAGCCTCGGCTTGCTGCGCTGCACAACGATCACCTTGGTGGCGCCCATGCGTTTTGCCACCGCGATGATCATGCACCCGATCGGCCCCGCGCCGATGATGACGACCGTATCGCCCAGGCGGATGTTGGAGAGCTCCAGCGCATTGAGCACGCATCCGAGCGGTTCGGCCAGCGCCGCCTCATCATACGTCACATGATCGGGTATCTTGTGTATGGGCCCAAAGTTGACCACGATGCGGTTGAGCAGCAGGTATTCCGCAAATCCGCCCGCGAACTGATAGCCCATCGCATAGTTGATCTGGCAGTTGTTGCCCATGCCGGCCTCGCAAAACGCGCATTCGCCGCAGGGCACGTCCGCACCGATGGCGATCCTGTCGCCCACTTTGAACCGCGTCACGTTCTTGCCCACAGCGACGATATAGCCTGCAATCTCGTGTCCGATGATCTGCGGCATTTTCACCCGACTGTTTCCGTAGTGAAAAATACGAAGATCCGAGCCGCACACCGCGCATGCCATGACGCGCACCAGAACGCCGTCGTCGGTTACCTTTGGCGTGGGAACCTCGCGCACGACCATCTTATTGTAATCTTCCAGCACTGCTGCTTTCATCTTCATCTCTCCTGTTCTTTGTCCGCCTGTCTCCATGCTTTTCTATCGCTTCAAAACGGTCTATGTATCCATTCGGATCATGACTTTGTTAAAAAACTCCGTTCTGTCCCGCATCATGATGAGTCCCGCCGGGCACTGCTCCAGCGTCAGCCGGTGCGTGATAAAGGGCTCGAGCTGGAGCTTGCCCTGCGCCATATACCGGATGGATGTTTTCCAGTCGTTGAGCGGAATCTCGCTGTAGCTGGAGTTCCATGTGCCGCAAAGGTTCAGCTGCTTGCGCAGCAACGCCCAGTATGCCTTTTGCGAAAGCGTGATTTCGCGCAGCGGGTTTCCCATCGCAACGACCGTGCCGAACATGCGCGTGCACCCCAGGCACTGCTCCAGCGCTGCGGAAGCGCCCGCGCCTTCAATCGAGCAGTCGCTGCCCCGCCCGTTTGTCAGCCGCATCACCGCTTCCACGGGATCCTCCGAAAGGGCGTTCACGAGATCTTCAAACCCCAGACCGCGCGCAAACTCCAGCTTCCGCGCATCGATGTCGATGAGTATGGCACGCGCCGCACCCATCAGCCGCGCCCAGCTCGCGAGCATCAGCCCGATGGGCCCCGCCCCGAATATGGCGACGGAATCTCCAATCCCAAGCCCCGCGCGCCGAAGCGCGTGCAGCGCGACCGCAGCAGGCTCCGCCATCGCGGCTTCCTCAAAGGAGAGTGTCTCCGGCACAAGCACCAGATTCCACACCGGCACGCTGATGTATTCGGCGAGCCCGCCGTCGCATCTGGAGCCGAAATAGTTATAGTCCGTGCACTGCGCGAATTCACCGATCACGCAGGCGTCGCAATGCATGCAGGGCAACAGCGGGAACACCGCTGCTTTTTTTCCGATCAAGTGCCGGTTCTGCTCATCCGCAGCGTCCACAATCAGCCCCGAAAACTCATGTCCGGGTATCGTGGGGAACGTATATGTCCCCTTTTCCCAAACGCGCTGGATGTCCGATCCGCAGATGCCGCATGCGCGGATCTGCAGCAGCACTTCGCCGGGTTTCGGCACAGGTGTGGGGACTGTTTCAAACCGGAAATCACCGATTCCATGCAAAACGCATGCTTTCATACTAACTCCTGTGTGGCTTTTGATTGATTTCGTGTTTTCGTAATTTTGAAACGCTCTTGTTCTGTTTTTACTAAAACTTTTCTAAGCGAGATTGAAGAAT
>DNFZ01000059.1 GCA_003486785.1 Clostridiales bacterium
GAAATTTTGTGTACGATTCGCCCGTCTCTTCATGAAACACACTGCTGAGATATGCGGGCGTGACGCCTAGCGCCTCTGCAACGTCAGTCTGCGTAATGGGTTCGGTGAAGTGTGTGGTGATATAGCGCGCCGCCCGCTCGGCAAGCTCGGTATGCTCTTTGTCGCTGTCGGTAAAACAGGTTGCGACAAACTGCGCGATGTTTTGCGGCGTGAGATCGTCCGGCAGCGTCGCGGCCTTGCAGCGCTGGGAGAGCGTTTTCTCCAGACGAGTGAGCGTCTCGCGCAGCGCGTCGTCGTTGAGCGGCTTTAATAAGTATTCCGCAACGCCGAAATGCAGCGCGGTTCTGGCGTACTCAAACTCGTCATAGCCGGTTAAGATGATGATGGGCAGCGCCTTGCCCATGCCCCGCACGCGCTCGATCAACTGTAGCCCGTCCATGCCGGGCATGCGCAAGTCCGTAATCATCAGATCATATCGCTCGCTTTCAAACAGCGTGAGTGCGGCCAAGCCGTCGTGCGCGGCGTCCGCCGCGACGAACGCCGGATGCAGGCGCGGCAGGCTCGCTGCGAGATACTCGCGCATGAGCGGTTCATCTTCAACGATTAAAACGCGATACGGTTTCGGCATGAACGTTCCCTTCCCGATTGGCTTGAGATATCGTGGTGATGGTTTGATCGTTATTGTTTCGTCGGTGGTGAAAGCGGGCCCTGTTCGTCCGGTTTTTGCGGAATGCGGATGGTGACGCTTGTGCCTACGTCGCGGGTCGATTTGATTTGAATCGACGTGCGGCTGCCGTATTTCAGCTTGAGCCGCTGCGCAATGTTGACGAGCCCCACGCTGCGCGTTTCCGCGTGTTTGGGCGCGGCAGCGGGATCGGAAAGCGCGAGGAGCAGTTTTTCTAGCTGCTCCTGCTCCATACCGATGCCGTTGTCGGAAACGCGTATGACGACGTCATCATTTTCGGCATAGACGCGAATCGATATATGGGACGACCCGACGCGCGGCTCGCAGCCGTGGATCAGGGCGTTTTCGACGATGGGTTGAATCGTGAGCGCAGGCAGATGACAATCCGAAAGCGCGGGATCAAGCTCGATTTGATACATCAGATCGTCATGCCTTCGCTCCTGCAGGCTCAGATAGCATTCCGCAATCTTCAGCTCGGCGGAGAGCGTGATATCCCGGTCGGTATTCACCATGCCGCGCAGAAGAATCGAAAGCTCGTCGATGCTGGCGATCGCGTCGGCATATCGACTACTCTTGACGAGAAGACTGACCGTGCTGAGCGTGTTGAAGAGGAAATGCGGGCGAATCTGATTGTATAGCGCGTCATATTGCGCGATTTTTTGCAGATACTCCGCCTCATACTTTTCTTTTGTGAGGAGCGCGTCCCGTTCGATCATCTCTGAAATGCGCACCAATAGCTCGTTAAAGGAGCGGTTGAGATAGGCGATCTCTTCCGCACGGTGCTCGCTTGCGCGCACGCCGAGATCTCCGCTTTGCGCCGTTCGCATCACATCTACCGTGTTGTTGATTGGCTTGATAAACGAGCGTACGAACAATACCGTCACAAGCAAGCCGACCAGCGCGCAGACAAAGCCCAGCAGAATGGTAAACTGGCGCGCAGAAGCGACGTTTTGCATGAGACTTGACTGTGCGTTGACCGCGATGACGGTCCAGTCGGTATACCGAACTGGTTGCGTGTTGATGATGTACGTTTCATTGTCAAAGTGGATGCGCGTTGGGCTTTCTCCACGGATCGCCGCGCGAAACGCCTCGCTCGGCGTCAGGTCAGCGGGCAGCGTACTGCGCTGATAGATCACGCTGCTTGCGCTGTCGATGATCAGCAGCGCGCTTTTATTGAGCAGCTGCACATCGTCCAGCACATCCTGAATTCCGCTGTAGTTTGCGTCTACGCGGATCACGCCCAGCGTGCGGGAGGAATCGGAAAGGCTTCTGAGCCGCTGCACCATCGAAAACACGGTCAGCGTGTAGCCGTTATTGGACTCCACGTGCGCGGGCAGAAACACAGTGCTTGCCGTTTCAAGCGCATCCTGATACCAACTCTCCTGCTGATAATCGATCGAAAAATCGATCGCATGTGCCGTGCGCGTACTATAATAGATCTCGTCGGTGAGGATATAAACCCGCAGGATATCTTTGCGTGGGATGGTCATCACTTCGCGCAGATAGTTCTCAATTGCGCGGCGTTTTTCCAGCTGATCGACGGTTGAATCCGGGGTTGTTGCAAGCAGACTCATGATTCGTTCGCTATAATAAGGAGACATGCAGAGCCGCGAAAGGTCGTTGATGTAGTTGCCGGTGTTGAGCGAGATTTGCTCGATGAGCTGCTGCGTCTGCGTCGAGGTTTGTTCCAGCAGGTCGTCGCTATAGCGCATGAAACCAATCGTGGACACCAGCACCACCGAGCCGAAGATCAGCAGCGAGATGACCGCGAGCAGGCGATTTTTCAGATGATACGTTTTTTTCACGGAAGACATGCTTTCTGCAACACACCTTTCGAGATGAGTATAGCATATTTCTCTTTCAGGCACCTGAAATCGAAAAAATCAGCACCGGAATCCGAAAAATGTGGAATTTTCATTCCAAACCTGCCATGACATAATGACAACGAGGGGTGCTCTTGCACCTAACTTCTACAAGGCACATCTAAAATATCGAGGAGGAACAGTCAGTCATGAAAAAGTGGATAGCAATGCTCTTACTCTCGCTGATGCTGGTAAGCACGCTTGCCGGATGCACACCCGCGGCAACCGAAGCCGCCGAACAAGCCGCTGCGACCAAAGCTCCGGCGCAGGACGTGAACCTTTCTTTCTTCACCGGTAAAGTGGAGACCATCGATCTGCTGGATGAAATCATCGCAGCGTACAATGCCCAGTCCAACGGCATCACCGTTGAGCAGGAGTATCAGGCGGATGCGAGCAACATCATCAAGATCAAGTTTGCTTCGGACGCAGTGCCCGATGTCATGACCACCTATGAGCAGGAGTTCGTCGATCAGGGTAAATACCTTGCGCTGAACGACCTGAGCCAGTGGTGGGATCGCCTGATTCCTTCGATGAAGGAAAGCTGCACTGATTTGACGAGCGGCAATCAGTATCGTGTTTGCACCAATATGACCATGGCGGGCTTCTTCTATAACAAACAGATGTTCGCGGATCTGGGCATCACGCCCGCAACCACGTGGGAAGGCTTTGTCGCCAACCTCGAAACCATCAAAGCGGCCTACCCCGATGTTGACCCGTGGTTCATCTTCGGCGAAGCATGGCACCTCGGACATTTGATTGAGTTCTTCCCGCAGGGCTACATCAAGGCCAAGTACGGCGCAACCGCCGCAAAACAGGCATTCCTGAGCAACGACTCCTCCATCCTCCAGTGGGGCAGCCCGGATGGCGCGATGGCAACGTTTGCCAAGAACCTCGTTGAACTGCAGCAAAAGGGCCTGATCAATGCGGACGTGCTGACCGCCACGAGCGATAACTGCGTCGACGCGTTTGTAACCGGCAAAGCCGCCATGTTCTCCAACGGCATGTGGTGCCTCTCCGGCATTCTCGAGAAGAACCCAGACATGGCGGACAACATCGGCTTCGCGCCGTATCCCGCGATGATGGCGGACGGTGTACCGGTCGTGCTCGTTGCCGAAGACTCCGGCTATAGCATCTATGTGGACTCTCCCAACAAGGATGCAGCGGTTGACTTCCTCACCTACCTCTTCAGCGCAGAGAACATGAAGAAGTACTCCGAAGCCCTCGGCTCACCGAGCGCATTCACGGACGTCACCGCGGACTGGGCGCCTGCAAGCGTTGTTACCGGCGTGAGCGATGCGGTCAAGAGCGCGACGAACATCGGCTTCACCAATGAAAAACCCGCCGGCTTCTCGGGCGACGACGCGGGCAGACTCGTTCAGGATCTTCTGGCCGGCACATACACGCCGGAAGAGTTCGCCCTTGCGTATCAGGCGGCCTGGAATGCAGGATTCTAAGTAAAACAAACTTTTCACACAAGATTCAACCAACGGTGGCGGCTTTCCGGAGCATCGGCAGGCCGCCTCCGTGGTTATACGGGGTATCGCATGCGACACAAACGGATTTCCTGGGCGCAGTTTCTGTCCTTGCCTGCGCTGATGCTCTACGGCATGTTCTTTGTCTATCCGCTTTTGCGCGGCATCGGCATGAGCGTGACGGACTGGGACGGCATGGGCGAAGCCACGTTTGTCGGTCTTCAAAACTTCATCGATTTTTTTCATGATGCGCGCGCTATGCACGACATTAAGACGACGCTGATCTTCGCGCTGGGCAGCGCGGTGCTGCTCAACGTGGTTGGCTTATGCTACGCGCTGTTGATGAACAGCGACTTCCGCGGCAAGAGTATTGCGCGTGTCGTCATCTATCTTCCCGCAATCATCAGCCCGCTGATCATGGGCTATATCTGGTTCTTTCTGCTGCAGCCGGGGCGCGGGTTTCTGCATTATGCATTTGCGCAGCTTGGCATGACCGACCTGATCGGCAGCTGGATGAGCTCCTATCCTTCCGCGCTGTTGGTGCTGGTTCTGGTCAACGTCTGGCAGTTTTCAGGCATGACGATGATCATCTACCTCGCGGGATTGCAGTCCATCCCTTCCGAGATTTCGGAGGCCGCGCTGATCGACGGCGCGGGCAGCTGGCAGCGGTTCTGGCGCGTTAGCGTGCCG
Organism: Clostridiales bacterium; assembly: GCA_003486785.1. Classification (GTDB taxonomy): domain Bacteria; phylum Bacillota; class Clostridia; order Christensenellales; family CAG-138; genus UBA7703. Next base: position 4,710 of record DNFZ01000059.1, read on the forward strand.
ATGCTGATGCCCGCCATCCGCATCAATGTGGTGACGAATATCATCGGTTCGCTGTCTGTGTTTGACATCATCATGTCGCTTACCGGGGGCGGCCCGGGATACGCGACCGAAAGTCTTTCAATCTATATCATGCGGATGTGCTACGGGAGCAGAACGGGTTATTCGACAGCAGTTGCGATGATACTCTTCTTCATCATCCTGATTCCAGTGTTGGTCTCGATGCGCTTTACGCGCCAGAAGAGCTAGGAGGTGCTGGCCATGAAAGAGAACAAGTGGGGCAAAGCGCTCCGGGCTCTCATGATATTGATCATCTGCGCCGCGTGCCTGATTCCGTTTTACGTGCTGCTGGTGCTCTCGCTCAACGCGCCTTCGCGTGTTTTTTACGAAGGCAATATCTTCGTGCCAAACTTCCACTGGCAAAACTTTATCGATGCATGGAACAAATCCAAAATCGGCACGGCGATGCTCAACTCCGCGATTATCACCGCGGGCACGCTGATTGTGACCATCGTGACCGGCGGGCTCGCGGGTTATGCCATCGCGCGGCACTCTACGCGCTATAACAAGTTTGTGTTCGGGTTATTGATCGGCTGTATGATGATTCCCGGCATCATCAATACCGTGCCGCTGTATGTGCTCATGCGCAAAATCAACGCCATCAACACGCTCTGGGGCATGATTTGCGTTTGCTCGACGCTGGCGATGCCGAGCGCGGTGTTTATCTACGCGACGTTTGTCCGCGCGCTGCCAAAGGAGATGGACGAGGCGGCGGCGCTCGACGGCTGCTCGCCGTTTTCCACCTTCTGGCGTGTCATTTTTCCGGTGATTAAGCCCGCGACGGCTTCGTTTGTGATCCTCAATGGATTCGGCATCTGGAACAACTACGCCCAGGCGGTGTTCTTCCTGCAGAGCCGCGCAAAGCAAAATATCCCGCAGGCGCTGTCGGTATTTT
>DNFZ01000006.1:0-3709 GCA_003486785.1 Clostridiales bacterium
TTCCTGCACAGCTTCAATCTCTCCGACGCCATGCATTGGGTAGCAGACCATATCGCCTATTTCAAACACCGGCAACGCTCCTTTCACAAAAACTATCATACTATACAAATGATACTATATCATTTTCACAAGCATGAAGTCAATAAAATCTCGTATAATACCACACCCATGATGGCTGTGTCAACAAAAAAATTTTGCTTTTTTTCGGCGCTTTTCCGATGAAGGCGGCCTTTCGCTCTTTCTGCGCGATAGCCTTCCGGCATAACGCCGTCTTGCCGGATTATAACAACGGACGAAGGCCGTACAAACCTTCGCCCAATGCGTATCTGCTATGTTCGCGTCAAATCAAGGTCTGCTGCTCCGCAAAGCTCATATCGAGCAGGCGCTTACTCACGCGCTGCTCGAACATCGTGCTCATCGGTGCGCGGTCGTGAATGATTTTGACCGCCTGCGCAAACATGGGCGCGGCGGAGATGAAGCGAATTTTCTTGGAGAAGCTCGCCGCCGGGCATTCCAGCGTGTCGGTCGAAACGAGAAACTCGATGGGGCTTTCTTCAACCTTTTTGATGCCTTCCTCTGAAAGCACGTTGTGCGAAAGCGCGGCGTAGATTTTCTTTGCGCCCTTGTCGGCCAAAGCGTAGCTCACATCCACCAGCGTACCGCCGGAGATGGAAAAATCGTCGATCACGAGACAGTTCTTATCCTTGACATCGCCGATGATCTCCAGAACCTTTGCATTCTCGTCATGCCCGAAGCGCATTTTATCCCCGATGGCAACGGGACAGTTCAGCTCGGTGGCATACTCTCTGGCGCGCTTGGCGGAGCCTGCGTCCGGCGAGACGACCACGAGGTCTTCATTGACGATGCCCTGCCTGCGGATGTATTCGCAGAGCAGTTCCTTTGCGTAAAGATGATCGACCGGTTTTTTGAAGAACCCCTGCACCTGCGGCGCATGCAGATCCATCGTGATGATTCGATCTACGCCCGCAACCTCGATGCAGTCCGCGCAAACGCGCGCGCGGATGGACACGCGCGGCTCGTCCTTCTTATCGCCCTTGGCATAGGAAAAATACGGAATGATAGCCGTGACGGAGTTCGCGCTGGCGCGCTTGAACGCGTCGATCCAAAACAGCAGCTCGACAAACTCGTCGTTCGGCTGGCGGCCGATCGGCTGCACGATATAAACATCCTTGTCGCGGATGGATTCGTTGACGCGCACAAAGATATTCCCTTCGCTGAACCGAATTGTCTCCGCATCGCCAAGCTGCGTTCCGAGATAGGCGCACATTTTCTTGGCGAAAGGCTTGCCTGTGCTGCCGGCAAATATCTTGATGATTCCCGAACCCGTGTACATTTCTATTCCTCTTTCCCTCAAGCGTAGTTTTCCGTCTCCCCGTCGCTCCCTGCTACCACATTATATCAGAGGGGGCGCAGGTTCTCAACACAATATAGCCGGTTATGCCGTTTTTTTGAAAGATCGATCCACATTGTCGCGTTAAAAGGGGGCAAACTCCGTATGCGCACGAGCGTTGCCCTCCATGCGAGCAAGCGTTCTTGCCGGCCTTGCCTCAAAAAACGCGCGGCACTCGCGCAGCAACGGTGTGTCATGCCAGGTTTCCCCCGGCACCGTTTCCGGCCTATGCGCGCCGTGATAGTCGCTTCCGCAGGTGACGATCAGTCCTTTTTGGCGGGCAATGCTCGTGAGCACAACGCTCTCGCCCTTGCTTAGAGAAGGGTGGAACCCTTCCAGCCCCTGAAGGCCTAGTTCTTTGAGCAAAGGAACCAGTTTGTGCGGATCCGCATTCCCGTTCATCGGATGCGCCCAAACCGCCACGCCCCCAGCGCCGCGGATGAGCTGTATGATCGTTTCGGGTGTGAACCGCTCGGCTGTAAAAAAGCCCGGGCAACCTTTGCGCAGATATTTTGCAAACGCTTCTCGCGTGTTTGCCGCATAGCCGCCTTTGACGAGCGCGATGGCAATGTTCAGACGCGTCGCCACGCCTATATCGCCATTGAGATACGAACGTATATCTACGCCGATGCGCTGCAACCGCACAACGATCTCCGTGTTTCGCTCTGCGCGTCTTGCCAGCGCGATCACGAGCGCTTCGCGCATGCGCGGTTCTTCGATATCGATGTCCAGCCCCAGTATGTGCATTTCGTGCGGCCACTCCGCATCCATCTCGATCGACGGCAGCAAGCGTACGCCGATCTTTTCGGCTTCCTCCATTGCTTCGGGGATTCCTACAACGTTGTCATGATCCGTCAACGCAAGCAGCGTGACGCCACGCGCGTATGCCGCCCGCACCACTTGCGCCGGCGGATCCGATCCGTCTGAACAGTTGCTGTGCAGGTGCAGGTCAAAGGGTTGCTGTATGCTCGCTTGGTCTAAACTCATGTTTTCTCCGTCGGGTTTTCGCTCATGAAGACAGGGCGGATAGGCCGCCCCGTCATGCATTGCACAAAGTCTGATGTCTATTGTGATGTCATCTTTTGTCAGATCGGAACGCCCTGCGCATGCGGAATCATCGTCTCCTGCGCTTCCTGCTCGGCCTTCTTTTCCGAATTTTTACGCTTGCGCTTCTGCACGGCTTTCTTGAGAACATCCACAGCGCTTTCACCGTTGAACACCGCGGCAAACTCCTCTCCCGTGACGCGCTCGTACTCGATCAACATTTCCGAAACGCGGTCAAGCGCTTCAAGCTGTTCGCCGATGATCTCTCGCGCACGCGCAAACTGCGCCTCGAGAATGCTGCGGATCTCCTCATCCACCGTTGCGGCGAGGGATTCGGAATAGTTGCGCTGATGCCCCCAGTCCTTTGCGATAAAGACCTCTTCCTGTCCGCCAAGGAACATAGGGCCGATTGAATCGCTCATGCCGTATTCCGTCACCATCTTTTTCGCGACCTCGCTGGAGCGCTGCAGGTCGTTGTAAGCGCCGGTGGAGACGTCGTGAAACTTGAGCTGCTCTGCAACCCTGCCGCCGAGCATCATGGCGATGTTGTCGAGGAGTTTGTTTTTGGTCACGTGTATCATGTCTTCTTTTGGCAGCGACATGGTATAGCCCGCCGCCATGCCGCGCGGCACGATGGAAACCTCGTGCACCGGGTCGCACCCCGGCAGCTTCAGCGCGACGATGGCGTGCCCCGCCTCATGATAGGCGGTGATGCGCTTGTCCGCCTCGGTGATCACACGGCTGCGCTTCTCCGGCCCCATCTGTACGCGAGTAATCGCTTCCTCCAGTTCGCTCATGCCGATTGTTTTCAGGTTTGAGCGCGCGGTAAGGATCGCGGCTTCGTTGAGCACGTTTGCCAAATCTGCGCCGGTAAAGCCCGGCGTGCGCTTGGCCAGTGTTGCGAGCGAAACCTCTTTGCCGATGGGTTTGTTGCGCGCATGCACCTTTAAGATCTCTTCGCGGCCTTTGACATCCGGATAGCTGACCGTAATCTGGCGGTCAAACCGACCGGGACGCAGCAGCGCGGGGTCAAGGATATCCGGACGGTTGGTCGCGGCNNTCCATCTCGACGAGCAGCTGGTTGAGCGTTTGCTCGCGCTCGTCATGCCCGCCGCCCATGCCAGCGCCGCGATGGCGGCCTACGGCATCGATTTCATCAATAAACACGACGGCAGGCGTCGCGCGTTTTGCGGTTTGAAACAGATCGCGTACGCGCGAGGCGCCGACACCGACAAACATCTCCACAAAATCCGA
>DNFZ01000006.1:3733-4520 GCA_003486785.1 Clostridiales bacterium
ACCTTCGCTTCGCCAGCAACCGCTTTTGCCAGCAGGGTTTTGCCTGTTCCCGGAGGGCCCACGAGTAAAACGCCCTTGGGGATGCGAGCGCCGATGGCGTTAAAGCGCTCCGGTGCGCGCATGAAGTCGACGACCTCTTTGAGCTCTTCCTTCTCCTCGTCTGCCCCGGCGACATCCGCAAACGTGACCTCCATCTTATCGCCGATGGTTAGGCGCGCGCGGGATTTGCCGAAATTCTGCATTTGTTTTCCGCCGCCCTGGGCCCGCATCATGAAGAAGTAAAACACGACAATCGCGCCGATGAACAGCAGGCTCGGCAGCAACAGCGTCCAGATTGATTCTTCTTTGACCACGGACTCATACGCAAACCCGTAGTCCGCGCTGGAAACTTGATCCACGCTGGAAAACGCTTCCGGATTCGCCGCAAACACAATCGNNCGCCGCCATATCCGAGCGGAACGTGCTCTCGCTCGGCAACACGGTTAAAAACTCCGCTTTTTTCGGTAGATCTGATATCTCAGAGCTACTGCCTGCATACAAGCCGTAAACCTTTCTATCGTCAACCAGAATGGCTTTGATCGTTTTTTCCGCGTTGTTGGATTGCTCGGTATTGCGAACAAGCTGTAAGAACTTCGAGTTGTAATCGAGCTCGTCCGGCTTGCTTTGCGACGGATTCAATCCCGAAATCATATAAAAGATCGCTACAAACAGCGCAATCCAGATCACGGCGGTCATGACTTTTTTATTCAACAAACTATCCTCCATTTGCGGTCGGCGTAGGTTCCCG
>DNFZ01000002.1 GCA_003486785.1 Clostridiales bacterium
CGAAGAACCCACCCGCAAACCGAAGAAACAGGCGTTCTCCGAAAGCGCGTGGTTCAACGGCTTTCAAAAGGATGAATAACTTCGGCGGAGAAGCTGGCAAAGCACACGCGAACACGGCAATGGGCAGAAAAAAGACACGCCCTGCGGCAATCAGATAAAGAACACAAGTCACGGGCGATTATTAACAGTACATTAATGCGTTGTTAAACAAATGTAGCTTTCTTGTGATTCACTTGCTATGGTGTTGAAGCGGCTCTACAATCGAGATAGGCTATCGTCGTTGTTCGCGTTTTCCGCTTTCCCCATGCTGAAAGAAAAAAACATTGCAGTGCGAAATCGACGGACCGATTTTTCGATTCGGAGTGCTTCATGCTTTTTTTATCGCAGCTATCACCCCGCTCCCGCCTTTTTCGCTTCGCGATCGCCATTGGTTTAATCCTTGCTATTATCGTCGCCTTTTCCGGCGTCTGGCGCCCGCTCGTCATAGAAGAGCTCGCTGAACCCGCGCCGACCCAGACCCCGCTCGCCGCGCAAGCATCCCCCACCCCCGCACCGTCTTTGCCGCCGGAGCAGGCCGCACCGGAGCAGTTTTCGATCGTTTGGCTCTCCGATACGCAGACCATCGCCTATGACAACGACATCAGGGTGTTTCGATTGATGGGCGAGTGGATTATGGAGCAGAAGGAGCCGCTCAACATCCGCTATATCATCCAAACCGGCGACCTTGTAGACAACGGATATGTGGAAAAGCAATGGGACAGTTTCAACGTCCTGCTCAACCATTTCTACGGCAAGATACCGTACTTGCCCATCGCAGGCAATCACGACCTAGGCGTGAAGCTGCAAAAATACGACGCGTATTCCGATCAACCATTTGTAAAGAGCCTCCCAAAAGAGCAATCGTTCAAGGGCGGGCAAGCGGTCTATGCCACGTTTCAGGCAGGCGGGCAGGATTTCCTCATCGTCGGGGCAGGCTGGGGCGCGGAGGAATCCTCCATGGTTTGGGTCAACGATGTGCTGCGCTCGCATCCGGATCACGTTGCGATACTGCTGTTTCATTACTACATCAAGATAAACGGCTCCGTCACCACTCGAAGCGTTGCGCTGCGCGACCGCATCGTGGCGAGAAATCCCAATGTGCGCATCGTGCTTTCCGGGCATGTGCGCGGCAGCGGATATCGCCTGGAGGAGTTTGACGACGATGGCGACGGCGAGATGGATCGTCAGGTACACGCGATGCTCTACAACTATCAAAATTACCCGCGCTACAACACAGGGCAGCTCCGCGTGCTGGCGTTTGACACCGAGACGCGCGAGATCCGCGTGTTCACGTATTCCCCCTTCACCAAGCGGTATTATAGCGACGGGCATTTCAAGACGCAGGAGTTTGTGTTGGAAAACGCTTTTTAGCCGGAACTGTTACCAATGAAAATAAGACACGCAAGAATCAATCCTGCGTGTCTTTTTCGTGTGAAAGTGTGCGCTTACGGGTGCGCTTCCCCTGCGCGATAGGCCGCCATGATGCTCTTGAAGATATCCCCGCTGGAAGGCGCGGTCCAGGTGATCGCGTTTGCGCCGGCTTCAATGGTCTCGCGGATCGTTTCCTCATTCGGGCCGCCGGTCGCGATAATCGGCAGCTCGGGGAATGATTCGCGGATTTTGCGAACCACGTTTGCAGTCTCCGCCGCGGCGGAAACATTGGCGATGCGCATGCCCGCGGCAACGCGCGCCGCGATGTCCGTATCCTCCCGCGCGATGGTGACGATCACGGGAATGTCGATGGTGTCAACCACGTCTGCGATCACCTCGTTCTTGGTCGGCGCGTTGACCACAACACCGATTGCGCCCTGCATCTCCGCGTAGGACGCCATGTGCAGCACGCGCTTGCCCTGTGTGAGCCCTCCGCCCACGCCCGCAAACACGGGAATGTCCGAAGCGGAGATGATCGCCTGCGTGATCACCGGCTGCGGCGTAAAGGGATACACCGCCATGATCGCGTCCGCGTTGACGTTGCGGATGATCGCGAGATCCGTCGAGAACACGATAGAACGATAGAGCTTGCCAAAGATCGTGATGCCGCTGCATTGTTGAATCACGGACGGAATGCGCAGCGCGAACTTGCGCAGCGTTCCATCGATCGGGGTCGGCGTTTGAACCATAAGCTCCTCCATGAAAAAATATGATTGCAGTATCAAGCAGGTTCGTGTTTCTATTCTATCCGGTATTGCGCGCTTGTTCAAGAGCAAGCGCATCAAGGCAAGGTAAAATCGCTACTCGACCGCTTTGAGCGACTCCACCATGTTGATCCGCTCCAATCTTGGCCGCATGATGAGATCCACCCCAAACGCAAAGAGGAACGTCATCGCCACCGAGAGCACATAGCTCACCGGCTTGATCACCACATGGAAGCTCACCATATCAAAGCTCAGCTGGCTCATCACAAAGCTGTGCAGCCATATCCCCATTGGGATGCCTGCCATCGCGCCCAGCAGCGTGAGCACCAGGTTTTCCCGAAAGACATACGCCCCCACCTCCGGCGCATAGAAACCAAGCACCTTGATGGTTGCGATTTCGCGGATACGCTCGGTGATATTGATGTTGCTCAGGTTGAAGAGCACCACAAACGCAAGCGCGCCCGCGCAAACAATGATCACGAAGATTACCAGATTCAGGCTCTTCATCATGCCGTTGACGCGATCTTTTATGTCCGCGGTCACGCTCACGTTTGCTGCTGCGTGTTCGTCGAGCAGCGTTGCGGCGATCTCGTGCTGATCGGGCAGCGCGGCGTTTGCCAAAGCGGTCGTGTATGCGCAGGGCTTGTCAAACGTCGCTTCATACGTGCTCGGCGTCATGAGCATATAATGATACACGTAGTTTTCGAAGATCGCGCTCACGGGCAGCAGCATCTGCCGCGTGTCGTCCACCTTGACGCGAATGCTCTCCCCGATCGATACCCCTGCGATGCGCGCGAGCTTTTCGCTGATGGCGACGCTCCCGTCCGGCGGATAGTCGAGCGTTTGCCCGTCCATGCGCATGTTGATAAAGCTGGCGATGCTCTCGTCTCCCGTCGTGATGACGTTGACGCTCTTTTGCCCGTCTTTTGTGTGGGCTGTGATGATGTCCGTGCCGACAAACACGCTCGAGGAAAGAATCTCGCTCGTCTCCGCCTGAAAAGCCGCCTGCTGCCGCTCGCTTCTGGCTTCCTCGAACACAATTGCGAAATCGTAGGTCATGATGTTGTCAAACTGATCTGACGCGATGTTGGCGATGGAATCCCGTATACCAAACCCCGTCATCAGCAGCGCGGTGCATCCGCCGATGCCGAGCACCATCATGATCAGCCGCTTGGTGTAGCGAAAGACGTTTCGCAGCGAGATCTTCAGCATAAAGCCAAGTCGCTTCCAGAGAAACGGAATCCGCTCCAAAAACACGCGCTTGCCCTCCTTGGGCGCTTTGGGGCGCATGAGCTCGGACGGCATACGCTTGAGTTCCGCCTGGCAGGTGAAAAACGTAACCCCTGCGGAGCAAATCAGCGTCACCGCCAGCGCGAGCGCAAAGAGAGACCAGTCGAGCGTGTAAAGAATCGGCGCAAAGCCATAGAGCATGCCATATGCCTGCCAGATCACCCACGGAAAGAGCCAGCTCCCGACGAAGAAGCCGATCAGCGCGCCGAGCAACGCAGCTCCCCCCGCATAGGCGATATATTTCCACGCGATGGCGCCCCCGCCGTAGCCCAGCGCTTTGAGCGTGCCGATCTGCGTGCGCTGCTCCTCGACCATGCGCGTCATGGTGGTCATGGTCACGAGCGCGGCAACGAGGAAGAAAAACACCGGAAACACCTTGGAGATGCCGTTGACGATTGAGGCGTCATTCTCAAAGTTGACATATCCTACGTTGGTTTCGCGGTTGAGCAGGTAGACGCTCGGTGGCTTGAGCTTGTCCAGCTCTGCCTGCGCGTCGTCGATCTCCCTGCGCCCGTCCTCGAGTTCCTTTGCCGCGTCCGCCAGCTTTTCCTCCGCCTCGGCTTTGGCTTTTTGATAGTCCTCATAGCCCTCGTCATACTGCGCTTGCGCCTTTGCCAGCTCCGCTCTGCCTTGTCTGATCGCCGCCCTGCCGTCTTCAATCTGCTGCTTTGCCGCGTCAAGCTGGGCTTTGTTCGCGTCGAGCTGTGCTTTTGTGCCCTCAAAAAGCGTTACCGCCGTCTGGCGTTGCGCGTCCAGCTGCGCCGCCGCCGCATTCAGCAGCGCGAGTTGCCCCTGCAGGTATACAATCTGATCCGTATCGCCGGCGAGCGTCGCGGCATCCAGCGCTGCGTTGAGCTGCACGCGCTGCGCGTCCAGCGTCGCCTGGCTTGACTCCAGCTGCGCAAACGCGTCCGCTTTGGCGGCCTCATATTCGCCAAGCCCTTGCGTATACGCAGCCAGCCCGCTCTCATATTGCAGCTGCGCGTCATCCAGCGATTTTTCGTTTTCCTGAATCGCGCCCCATCCCGCCGAGATCTGCTTCTTCGCGTCTGCAAGCTTCGCCGCCGCGTCGTCCAGCTCCCGCTCCGCGTTTGCTTTCTCGGCGTTGTATTCGTCCAGACCTTCCTGATACGCTTTTTCTGCGTCGTCGATCTCGGCTTGCGCGTCGCGCACGATGTCGCTGTATCTCACGTTTGCAAGCTGCTTCATCTTCTCTTTCAAGGGGGCTTCCATCGCCGAGACCGCTTCCGTATACGATTCGCTGAAAATCTTGCCGTTCGCGCCGGAGAAGCGGACATACATCTCCGTGAAATACTCCATCGCAAACCCGCTGTACGGGATGTATACATACGCTGTAATCTGCCCGCCCGCAAGCTTGGTCGTGCCGCGCTCCATGTTAAGATAGGCAGGCGAGTCCGTGAGGCCGACGATGGTATAGCTGTCATACGCAAAGGCGTCCAGCGTGTCCGCTTCGTTTTCCTGCGAGATGAGAAGCTGGGTGCCGATGACGCTCCTAGGCAGCAATCGCGCGTCGCCAAGGCATTCGTTGCCCGCCAGCGGCATCCGTCCGGCGGCGAGCTTGAGGCGGTTGACTTCGTCGGTGATCGAGTGGATCGCAAGCGCATAGGTTGCCCCGTCTTCAAACGTTGTCAGCGCGTGCAGGCCTATCGCGCCCTCCGCTGCGGCAATGCCTTCCATCGCGGCGATCTCGGCGACCTGCGATTCGTCTATGCCAATGGTGGTGACGATCTTTTCGTCAAACATGGCGTATTGCGCAAGATACGCGTCCGCCGTGTCGATCATTGCGTCCTTGGTCACCTTCAGGCCGGAGAACGTGCCAACCCCGAGCGCGACGATTGCGAGTATGGAAAGAAAGCGCCCGAAGGTCTTGATCACCTCGCGCCGCTTGTTTTTTCTCCATGCGGTTTTTGTATGTCTTACCATTCGATCTCCTCGATGGGCTTGACCGTTTCGTTGATGCGTACGGAGGAGACTGTGCCGCTCTTGACCTTCACCACGCGATCGCCCATCTCGATAATTGCGCTGTTGTGCGTGATGATAACCACCGTCATGCCCTGTTCGCGGCTGAGATCCTGCAGAATTTTTAGAACCTGCTTGCCCGTTGTGTCGTCCAGCGCGCCAGTGGGTTCGTCGCACAGCAGCAGCTTCGGGTTCTTAGCCAGCGCGCGGGCGATGGCAACGCNNCTGCTCGCCGCCGGAGAGCTGCGCGGGAAAATTGTGCATGCGTTCGCCAAGGCCGACGTTCAGCAGCGCCTGCTCCGCCGAAAAGGGCGTTCTTGCAAGCTCTGTCGCCATCTCAACGTTTTCCAGTGCGGTGAGGTTGGGTATGAGATTGTAAAACTGAAACACGAAGCCAACATCCTCGCGGCGGTATCGCGTGAGCTGCCTGCGGCTGTAGGCGGAGACATCCTCCCCGCCGAGAAAAACTCTTCCGGTGGAGAGCGTATCCATACCCCCCAGAATATTCAGGAGCGTCGTCTTGCCCGCGCC
>DNFZ01000179.1 GCA_003486785.1 Clostridiales bacterium
AGCTTACGCTCTTCCAGTACGCGGAGGAACATTCTGCCGACCATCCCTGTGGCGCCGACAACTGCGATCTTGTACTGTTTCATGTTGCGCTTGTGTTCGCGATCCTGCAAGCAGGAGCGCGGCCTTTCTTATAGTTACGACAATTTTAATAAATATTCACTGGTTTGTCAAACGAGATCCATGCAATCGCTTCAACAACAGGATAAAAGTAACTTCCAAAAGCAAGTGCAACAATGGCGCTTGCGGTTGCACTTACTTTGGGACGTTTACTTTGGGAAGTTACGACAACAGGATAAATATTTGCGGGAATGACGTTTATGATGTACAATAAAAAATTGAACACATGATCGCATTGTATTACGACGTACTATGACAAATGCGGTTGTATCGAGAAATATGCTTGCGCGTCAAGCGGAAAACAGGAGACGGAAAAACCCCATGACACAGGCGTATAACCGGTTTGCCGCCTATTATGACCGCTTGATGGCGGATGTGGACTATGCGCGCTGGTCGGATTACTTGATTGGTTTGCTGGAAGAAGGAGGCGTTTTGCCCGGAAACCCCATTCTGGACTGCGCCTGCGGCACGGGGGAGATTACGCTTCGCCTGCACAGAGCCGGCTATCGCATGACCGGGGCGGACTGCTCCGCGCAGATGCTGGAGATCGCACAGCAAAAGGCGCGAAAAGCGTGCGCGAAGATCGCTTTTGTGCAGCAGCGGTTGCAGTGCCTCCGCGTTCACAAGCCAGTAGCAGCCGTAACGTGCGTTTGCGACGGGGTAAATTATCTGCTCACGGCGGAGGACGCGGCTGCGTTTTTCGCGTCGGCTAACCACGCCTTGCAGCAAGGCGGACTGCTGCTGTTCGATGTTTCCAGCGCATATAAGCTGGAAAAAATTCTCGGCGGGCAGACCTTTGGCGAAGACGACCCTGCATGCACCTATCTCTGGCAGAACTGCTTTGATCCCAGAACAAAGCTGTTGGAGATGCGTCTTTCGTTTTTCACGCCGGACGGGCAGGGCGCATATAATCGCTTTGATGAGCGGCATATTCAGCGCGCGCACACCCAGGAGGAACTTGCAGAACAGCTCGCGCGAACGGGCTTTTCGCTGGAGGCCGTGTTTGATGCGTTTACAAAGTGCGGCCCTGCACTCGAAAGCGAGCGGATTCAGTTCGTCGCGCGAAAGAACAGCGTCGTATCCTGAACAAAACGACTCAATAACAACCACAATGATTGCACGAAAGAGAATAATAATAACGAGATGAAGAAAGATGTTTTACGATATAAGACAGAACGAAAAGACCGGCTGATCCAGTGTATGGCCGCAGACGGCATGGTACGCATCGCGTTTGTCGACGGCACAAACCTTGTGCGCGAAGCAAAGCGGCTTCTCAAGCTTTCGCGCGTTGCAACCGCAGCGCTGGGCAGACAACTCATGATGACCGCCATCATGTCACTGGATCTCAAGGGCGAACGCGACCTGGTCTCAACGATTTTAAAAGGCGACGGACCCGCTGGCAGCATGATTTGCACGGGCAACAGCCGTCTGGAAGTAAAGGGAAGCGTAACGAACCCGGACATAGAGCTGCCGCTGAACGAACTGGGCAAGCTTGATGTCGGCGGCTTTGTCGGACGAAGCGGAAAGCTCTCCGTCGTCAGCGACCTTGGGCTGAAGGAACCGTATGTGGGCTTAAGCAATCTCGTCTCCGGTGAAGTCGCGATCGATTTTGCGAACTATTACGCCGCGAGCTTGCAGCGCCCTGCGCTCGTCTATCTCGGCGTGCGCCTGCAATCCGGCACAGGCGAAGTGCGCGCGGCGGCGGGGGTATTCGCAGAGCCTTTACCGGGATGCCCGGAAGATGTCATCGATCGAATACAGGCAAAGAGCGAGCAAATCGCGCGGTTTTCTGAGAGGCTGGATGCGGGTGAAACGGCGGAGGAGCTGCTGGAGCGCGTGTTTGGCGAGCTTGGCCTCGTCTACGTGGGCGAGCGTGAACCGCTCTATCGTTGTGACTGCTCGCGTGCGCGGATCGAACGCGCGCTGCTCTCGATCGGAGTAGAGGAATTGGGCAAGATGATCGATGAGGATCGCGGCGCTGAGGTGACCTGTCGTTTCTGCGACAAGATATATACGTTCACCGAAGAGCAACTGCGTTCCCTGCAAAATGAGACGGCTGCGCAAAGATCTAGCGCGATGAATAAGCGAGACGATGCAAAAGCGTACGAGCAGAATAATGAAGACAAATAGAGAATAAAGACAAGTAGAAGATGAAGACGAATAGAAGATGAAGACGAATAGAAGATGAAGACAAACAAAACCGGAAAAGTAATACCATTCACGCAGGGCGCGTCATTTTATATGAAGCGCGGCGCGAAAGAACTGGAAAGAAACGATTTGATCGCGGCGATTGCAAAATACCGCGAGGCATATGAGCGCGCCCCGCAGGACGCAGAGATCGCAATTGCACTCGCTGAGATACTAAGCCAGATGCAGCGATTTGAAGAGAGCAACCGCATTCTGTTTCGTTTGCAGGCGGATCTGGAGGACGCGCCGGCGGAGTGCCATTTCGGCATTGCCTGCAACTACTTCGGCCTGCAGGATTATGATCGCGCGGCAGACAGTTTGGATGATTATCTAGAGCAGGAACCGGACGGCGTTTTTGTGGCGGATGCGGAGGATTTCCTCGACCTGATCGATGACGAAGAAGCGATGTTTGAGACCACGGGGCTCCGCGGCGACGACGATTATGAAGACAACGCCGTGACGCACTACGCCCGCTCACTGATGGCCAGCGGAGAGGTCGACTATGCGATAGAAGAGCTCGAGCGTCGCAAAAGCCAAACCGGGAAATCAGTCAGGATTCGTGAGCAGCTCACGATCGCATACTATATCGCTAACCGTCGTGACGAGGCAAGAGTGATTGCAGAAGAATTGATTGCAGAGGATGCGACCAACATTCTTGCAAACAGCACACTTGCGCTGGCGGAGATAGAGGAAGGCAATCGGATTGCGGCAGGCGCGCGCTTGGATAAAATGATCAAGAGAAAATCGCTAGAGCCTGAGGAGCTGCATAGCATCTCGGTGTTGCAACTCGATCTGGGGCGCTTTGCGGACGCGGAGAAGACGCTTTTGCAAATGCTACACGTCATGCCATATGATGAAAACGTGCTGCATAAGCTTGGATACGCGCGCTTTATGCAAGGCGATGCCGAGGGGGCAAAAGCGAGCTATCAAAAGCTGCTTCGTATCGATCCACACGATACGGTGGCAAAGTACTACCTCAATCAATCCAAACATGCGGGTAATAGCGGAAAGCGCGTCAATGCGAAATGGATCATCCCGTATCAGGTGCCCTTTGGCGAGGCGTTTCGCAGGCTGAATCATCTCAACCGCATGCTCGCGCTGCCGCATGACGAGCTCAACCGCGTTTGGACGGAAGATGCGGCATTTCGTAATCTTCTGGTGTGGGCGATTTCGTTATCCGATCTTCGCGTGAAAAAGAGCATGCTTTCTCTCGTCTTCACGTTTGCCGATCCAAATGCATTGGGTGTCCTGCGAGATTTTCTACTGCGCACAGACCAGCCGGACGAACTCAAACGCGTTGTGCTTGGCATGCTCAAGCATCTTGGCGCAAAAGAGCCGTATATGGCCTATTTGAGCGGACGATGGATCAAAGCCCGGGTGAGTCTGCTCAAACTCAACTATAAGCTGCCCGCTTCTTACGAGGGCGTGATGCAGGTGATGCTACAGTATATGCTCGGTAACTGCCGCGAGGAATGCACCATCGAAGCCGCGAAGGTTTTCGAGCGCTATCTGGATAGTCTAAACCGGAAGTTCCCGCGCATCTCCGCCGCGCAGGAGGTTTCGTTCGCCGCCGCGCTGGAGTATCTCGGCAGGTTGGGTTGCGGTGAAACCGTTTCGGCGGACGAGATCGGCGAGATCTACCGCGTGACCAAGTCGCGCTTTCGCAACGCGCTGGTCAAGCTTGAACCGTTTGCAAACAAACCGGAAGAATCAAAACCATGATGTCGATTCAGCACGCGGCAATGATTCGCCGCTGTAAGGATCAAGGCAGGGGGAATGCATGAAGTTTATCGCAACCTGTAAGCTCGGGCTAGAGTCGCTTGTTACCCGGCAGCTTCGGGATCTCGACATAGAAGTGTTGGAGACGGCGGACGCGCGCGTTTCCTTTTCCGGCGGCGCAGAGGCAATGGTAAAATCGCTCCTTTGGCTGCGCACCGCGGAGCGCGTTTTGCTCGTGGTGGACGAGTTTGATGCGGAGACGTTTGACGAACTCTTTGAAAAGACAAAAGCCACGCGCTGGAAGCAGTATCTCAAGCCGGAGACGAACATCCAC
>DNFZ01000167.1 GCA_003486785.1 Clostridiales bacterium
GATGTTGTTCTGGGCGATATACATGCCCAGTTTTTCCCAGAGCATGCTCTCCTGGTTGTATTGGGGGATAATCCCCCGCAAAGCGAGTACCTTTACCGCCTCGAGTTTTTTGAGTTCTACTTCGTATAACATAATCGTTTTCTCCTTTCGCAGTTCGCCGCTCATGAGCATGAGCTTTGTCAGGCGTTCGTGGTTTGCTTCGATCACAGCGCGCAGTTCGATCGATTTATCACGAAACCATTTGTCCAGAAAGGCGCTCTCGTCCATTCGCGGCAAGATTTCCCTGATCTCTTCAATCGAGAACCCGACGTCCCGCAGCGCCGCAATGCGCCCGATCTGCGGGATCTGCGCCGCGGAATACTGGCGATATCCCGTAAACGGGTCCGTCTTGGCGGGTGAAATCAGCCCGCATTTTTCGTAATGCCGCAGCATGCGCGGTGAAACACGCACGAACTGGGAAAACTCGCCGATTTTGAACATGTTACCTCCTGTTTTCGTCTGCAAATCCGGATTGCACTTTCATGATAAACCTTGACACGATGGCAAAGTCAATATGCAGTGTTGTTATTCATACATTCAGTTAACCATTGACTTATCAGTCAACGATCGATATAATCAACACATTGATTGACTTTCGAGTCAACGAGAGGAGTATTTCGATGGAACACCTAAGCAAACTGCCACCGGAAAAAAGAGATGCCGTGCTGCAAGCGGGCATTGCAGAGTTCTCGCAGCGAATGTTTGCGGACGCGAGCACCGACACGATCACGCAGGCCGCAGGGATTTCAAAGGGACTATTGTTTCATTATTTCGGCTCTAAGAAAGCCTTTTACCTCTATTGCCTCCAAACGGCGCTGGAGCGACTGACGGCCGCTCAGCCTGCGCCCGAAGCGGATGACTTCTTCGGCATCCTGTTTTTCGTCATGGATCAGAAAATCCGCCTTTGCCGCGATTTTCCGAATGAAACCCTGATGGTCAATCTCGCTGCGCGGGATGCTTCTGCCGCGGTGAGCACAGAAAAGCAAGCGCTGTTTTCGCGCTATCTGGCTGAAACAACGCAGGCATCGCAGCGGGTGTTATCCCGCGCAATCGCGACACTCCCGCTCAAAAGACCCGACGATCCGAGGCTGCTTGATGCACTCTCGCTCTATGTGAGCGCAATCAGCCAGAAATATCTTCTGCAATATCGAGAAACGCCGGAGCAGTTTTTCGCAAACGCGCAGGTGATTCAGCGGGAAATGAAGGACTATATCAATTTTATGCTCGAAGGCGTCGTCAGGAAAGGGGACGAATCATGAAACAGAAGCAATCGCCAAAGATCGGCCTGCTCAAAGGCGTCATCCTTTGCACACGGTATCAAAAGCAGCCAAAGGAAGCACAAGCGCTTATTCAGCAACGAAGGCTCCATGCGCTCGTCGAATACGCGCGCGAAAACAGCCCGTATTATGCAAAGCTTTATCACTACATTCCGAAAAGCTGGTCGCTCTCCGAATTGCCGCCCGTCAACAAGCGCGAACTCATGTCGCATTTTGACGAATGGGTAACCGATCGCGACGTGGAGCTTGCCGATGTGCAGACGTTCATGCAGGATCTCGACAATGTCGGGCGAAAATTTCGCAAGCGTTGGCTCGTCTTCTCCACCAGCGGCTCGACGGGAAATCCCTTGATTACGCTGGCAGATAACACCACCAACAACATCATGGGCGCAATCAATACCACACGAGCGTTTGCGCAAAAGGATACGCTCAAAAAATTCTTTGCGCGCGGCGGCAAGTCCATCGGTATCTTTGCAACAGGCGGGTTCTATCTTTCAAACGGCACCATCCGCTCGCGGCTGCTCGCCATGCCCTGGAAAAAAAGGCAGATGGCGCTCAGCAGCGCGCTGCTGCCGATTCCTGAAATCGTGTCTCAGCTCAATGCGTTTCAGCCTGCGATGATCGGCGGATATCCCTCGCATCTTGAGCTGCTCATCTCAGAACGGGAGAGCGGGCGGCTCAGCATCTCCCCCGTCGTGATTATGACCGGCGGTGAATACCTGTCCGATGACGTGCGCAAGCGGCTCTCCGCTGCGTTTGATTGTCCGGTGCAGACGAATTACTCCTGCACCGAGGGTGGCACCATAGCAAATGAATGCGCTGCGGGGCATTTTCACATCAACGAGGACTGGGTGATCGTAGAACCCGTCGATATGGAGAATCGTCCCGTTCCGGACGGCGTACAGGCGGAAAAAATTCTGCTGACTAACCTGTTTAACTATACGCAGCCGTTTATCCGCTACGAGGTGACCGACCGCGTGGTGCGCCACAGCGAAGCCTGCCCCTGCGGTAACCCCGCGCCATGGCTCACGCTGGAAGGGCGCAATGACGACGTGCTGCACCTCAACGGCAGCAAGGGCAAGGTGAGGATCGCGCCGTTGTCGGTCTACGCTATCCTGAAGGAGGTTCACGGCATCCGTAGATTTCAGCTGCTCTGCCACCCGGAGAACAGACTAGAACTCCGTCTGGAACCGACGGAAGGCACGATGCGCGAAGATGCCTTTGAGGATGCAAGAAATGCGCTCAACGCGTATCTCGCGTTGCAAGGCGTCGCCGAAGTGATGATCACGCTTTCCGCCGAACAGCCCAAGCAGCACGAGAAGAGCGGTAAGTTTAAGCATATCCTGAATATGGATGTGTGACAAACGCGCTTTTCATCGCGCCCGCTGCATGATATGATCCATAAAAGCAACCTTATCATTCCATCAGGAGGGCTATCATGAGGAGGGCTATCATGAGGAGGGCTA
>DNFZ01000070.1 GCA_003486785.1 Clostridiales bacterium
TTTCGACACATTTTGGGATGAAAGAACGCAAGCCGATAGCCATGCAAAGCCTGCCCGTCAAGTCCAAACGGGTGTTTCGCTCGTCCATAAAGTTCGTCACCCGAAACGGGATGCTGTACGCTCGCCAAATGAACGCGAATCTGATGCGTCCGGCCAGTTTCCAATTCGATTTGCAGCAGCGTATATTGTCCGTATCGCGTGGCGACGCGCCAGTGCGTTACGGCCTCTCTGCCGCCTGCGACAATCGCCATGCGTTTGCGATCGACGGGATGGCGTGCAAGTGGGGCATCGATCGTGCCCACGTCCTGGCGGATGTTGCCGTCCACCAGCGCGACGTAGCTTCTAAATGCGCTGTGGTCGCGAAACTGCTCGCTCAGCGCGCGATGTGTCGCATCATTTTTGGCAACAACCAGCAGGCCGGATGTCATACGATCGATGCGGTGCACAATGCCGGGGCGAAGCGCTCCGCCAATGCCGGACAGATCGCGAATATGATACATCAACGCATTGACCAGCGTGCCGCTCGCATGTCCCGGCGCGGGATGCACCACCATGCCTTGGGGCTTGTTGACCACGAGCAGATCTTCATCTTCATAGAGAATGTCCAGCGGGATATTCTCCGGCGAAACGTCGATCATAACCGGATCTGGATAAGTCACGTCGACAAGATCGCCGACAGCTGTCATCGCATTTGGCTTCACGGTTTTACCGTTGAGCAATATTGCGCCTTCTCGAATCATGCGCTGCGCCTGCGTGCGCGAGAGATCCCCCTCAGCTGCGATATATGCATCCAAGCGTGCTGACACGTCGCAAAGAATCCGCTCCTGATCAGGCATGGGGTTTGTCTGAGGAATCGGCGACGGATTCCTTTACATCCGCTTCCTCGTGCTTGCTTTTTTTAACAGGTCCCGGTTTTTGAAATGAAATTCGCTCGAACAGTGATTTATTTTTCAAGAACAATGCGTCGATCAGCAAAAACACACAGCCGATGCTCAGCGCGCTATCGGCTACGTTGAAAACCGGAAACGAGAACAGCGGTGAGATATCAAGAAAGTCCCGCACATAGGAGAGCCACAGTCGGTCGATAAAATTCCCTATCGCGCCTGCAAAAAGAAGAGCGAGCGTAATGCGTGAGAACACGGTTAGCTTGCTTCTGAACCGGATCATCAAAAAAACGAGCGCCGCAGCTACGATTAAAGTCATCGGTATAAACAACCAGCGGTATCCCTCCAGCATGCCCCACGCTGCGCCGGTGTTGTGCACATTGGTCAGCCGCAGCAGCCCGTCAATGACCAGCACGCTGCTGCCGACAGGCGAAAGATGAAGCGCGACGAGGTGTTTTGAAACCTGATCCAGCGCGAGTATGACGATGATGGTGATCAATTCAAGCAAAATGACATCCTCCGATTGGTTTGATTTAGTATAGCACGCACGTTAAGCGACGACAACACGCGCTTGAAGCGTTTTATACAACTCGTCAACCTGACAAACTAGGTTTTTTTCGTCGCCGTTGTTGTCAAGCGTGAAATCCGCAAGCAGTCGCTTCTCATCCTCCGGCATCTGCGCGCGCATGCGGGCGAGCGCCTGCTCGCGCGTGAGACGATCACGCTCCATCACACGAAGCAAGCGAGATTCTTCATTGCAAAAGACGAGCACGTTGCAATCCATCGATTCGTTCATGCCGCTTTCAAACAGCAGCGGCACCTCAAACACAGCGATGCCGCGCTCATTTTTTTCCAGGTCTTTGTTTGCAAGCGCAAACAGTTCGCTGATGACATGCGGATGCACGATCCGATTGAGTGCAGCTCGCTTTTCTTCGTTTGCAAAAATGATCTCGCCAAGCAGCTTTCGATCGATGGTTCCATCCTGCTTGACAATTCCCGGCCCGAACGCTGCGATCACGCGGCGATAACAAACCGCGCCGGGGTCGAGCGCGCGGCGGGCAATCTCGTCGGCATGATACACATGCGCACCGAGCGCGGCAAAGCGGCGGGCTGCGGTAGATTTTCCCGATCCAATCCCGCCGGTGAGACCAACTTTTAGATAGTTTGTGTGCGCAGTTGTCATTTTGTTTCGTACCAGCTCTTGCCAACCTTTACATCCGCATCCAGCGGGACGGACAGCGCAATCACCTGCTCCATACACTCGTGCACGAGCGAGACGACCTCACCCGCCTCCGCTTGCGGCACGTCAAATATGAGCTCGTCATGCACTTGTAGAATGAGCTTTGCGCGCAGCCCGCGTTGCTGCAAGGTCTGGCTGACTTTGACCATGGCGAGCTTGATGATGTCGGCCGCGGTTCCTTGAATGGGCATATTCATCGCGACGCGCTCGCCAAAGGAACGAGTGTTGAAGTTGGAACTCTTCAGCTCCGGCAGTGCGCGACGGCGTTCAAACATCGTGATCGCATAGCCAAGCCGCTTTGCGTCCTCTACGCTCTTTTCCAGATATGTTTTCACGCCCGGATACCGCTCGAAGTAGAGCTTGATATACTCGCTGGCGCGCTTGACTGGAATATCGAGATTTCGCGCAAGCCCGAAGTCACTAATGCCGTAAACGATACCGAAGTTGACCGCTTTTGCTGCGCTGCGCTGTTCGCTTGTCACTTCGTTAAACGGTACGCGGAAAACCTCACTCGCTGTTGTACGGTGAATGTCCTTTCCGCTGTTGAAGGCGGCGATCATCCCCGTATCATTACTGATATGCGCAAGCAAGCGCAGCTCGATCTGCGAATAATCCGCGCCGACAAGAACATTTCCGTCGGAGGCGATAAACGCTTTTCGTATCTCCCTGCCCTGCTGGGTACGAACCGGAATATTCTGCATATTCGGCTCTGTGCTGGAGATTCGCCCTGTTGCGGTGACGCATTGATTAAACTGCGTGCGCACACGGTCATTCGCTTCGCTTACAACGTAAATCAGCCCATCTACAAACGTGCTCTTGAGCTTTGTGATAAAGCGATATTCAAGGATAAGCGCAATCGCGGGGTGTTTATCTGCGAGCGCCTCCAATGTTTCCGCGTCGGTCGAGAAGCCGCTCTTGTTTTTGCGCCCCGTCGGCAAGCCGAGTTTTTCAAAGAGAACCTCGCCAAGCTGTTTGGGAGAGAGGATATTGAACGTTTCACCGGTCGAATCATAAATGCGTTTCGCCAGAGACTCGCTCTGCTCGCCAAACTGCGTTTGCAGTTGCTTGAGCATTTCTCGATCCACGCGAAAACCTTCGCGTTCCATATCAAACAGCACGCGGGACAACGGCAGCTCCATCTCTTCATAGAGCTCTGTCATATTCGCTTCGCTCAGCTCTTTCAGCATCGTCTCGCGCATGGAAAAAAGCATAGCCGCGTTCGGCTTTTGGCTCGCGCTGAAGCGTTCGCAGAGCATGGAGAAACTCGTGGCCGGACGCGTTGCGTCCAACAGATAGTCGGCAATCATCGCGTCGAATACGTTCGAATTGAGCGATATTGAAAATTTATCGAGCAAATGTCGCAGACGCTTGGAATCAAACGTGAGCAAACTGCACGATTTATTTTCAAAGATCGGCGCAAATGCGGCGTAGAGCGTTCTCTCATCGATCGGCGTACAGAATAAATCCGCGCCCTGCACGATTTCGTAATACGAGTCAGAAGAAAACGCAAACTGAACCGTCTCCCCTGTTTCAAATGCAATGGCGTTCACGGGAGAAGCGTTCTTGATCGCGGTTAACACAGCATCGATGCAATCCAGCTCGACGCGCGCCGCAGTGGCGATCGCGGGATGCGCATTCGTTTCCGGCGCGCCTTCTCCGCCGATGCGCGCGGCAAGCCCGCGCATCTCCAATTCAAGCAGTCGCGTGCGCGCGCCGCCGATCGTTTCCGGATGAAACGCGCAGTCTTCCAAATCCACCGCAATGGGCGCTGTGGTGCAGATCGTACCCAGCTGATAGCTCAGCCGCGCGCTCTCCGCGCCGGCGGCAATCTTTTCGCCGAGCTTGCCTTTGACCTCACCCGCGTGTGACAGCACATTTTCCAGCGTGCCAAATTCCTCCAGCAGCTTCATGGCGGTCTTCTCGCCCACGCCAGCGATGCCGGGGATGTTGTCCGAGTTGTCGCCCATAAGCCCCTTAAGGTCGCGCATGCGGTCGGGCTCCAGGCCATATTGCTCTTTGAGCGTGTCGCGATCGAATTCGATCGTCTCGCTGATGCCCTTTTTCGTCATGAGAACGTGCGTGTGCTCGCCGATGAGCTGCAGCGCGTCGCGATCACCCGTAACGAGTAGCGCGTCTATGCCCTTAGCCTCGCATTGTTTTGCAAATGTACCAAGAATGTCGTCCGCTTCATAGCGCGGTGTTTCACAAACGGCAACGCCCATTTCCTGCAGCAGCTCTTTGAGCAGAGGAAACTGCGCTCTTAGATCATCGTCCGTTTCACGTCGTCCAGCCTTATATGCTTCAAATTGTTCGTGTCGGAAGGTTGGCCCGTGCATATCGAAAGCCACGACAAGGTAGTCCGGCTTACGCTCAATGAGCTTGAGCAGCATGCTCAAAAAGCCATGCAACGCGCCGGTCGGTACGCCTGCGCGCGTGGTCATGGGCGGCAGCGCATGGTAAGCACGGTGCATGAGGCTGTTTCCGTCGATTGCAATCAGCTGTTTCAAGCGTCTCCTCCTATGTGTTTCTGGTTCGTACAACGTCAGCGGATTACAGCATAAACCATCGGAGAAAGGATATCCGGCTTTGCGCCGATTTCGACCGCTTCGCGCATGGTTGCAATCGCATCGTCAAGGTTTGTTTCGTCGTTGACATAGAGCGTGCAGATGGCTTCGCCTTTTTCCACCCGCTCGCCGACTCGCTTGTGCATGATCAGACCCACTGCGGGATCGATGACGTCCGCCTTGGTGGCCCTGCCTGCGCCCAGCACCTGTGCCGCTCTGCCGATGCGCTCCGCCCGCATGCCCCTGATGAACCCGGCTTCCTCAGCGGGAAGCGAAACCAGGCGTTTGACCGCGCAGAGACGATCCATGCCGTCGAGCGTGAGCATCGTCTCGTCTCCCCCTAGTTCGCGAATCATAGCGCGGAGCTTGTTGAGCCCCTCGCCGCTATGGATTGCTTCTTTGAGCTTTTCTTGCGCCTCTTCATCCGTTTGCGCGAGCTTGGAAAGCAGAAGCATCTGTGTTCCTAGCAACATACAGACCTCGTAAAGCGCATCGTCCTCAGGAATTTTTCCGGAGAGCAGTTGCACCGCCTCTCGAAATTCAAGCGCATTACCAACAGCTAGGCCAAGCGGCTGATTCATATCGGTAACGACTGCGACGACTTCGCGCTTGAGGAGCTTTCCCATCTTCACCATAAGCTCTGCCAGCCGCTTTGCATCTTCAACTGTCTTCATAAACGCGCCGCTGCCGACTTTCACATCCAAAACGATCGCGTCCGCACCCGCTGCAAGTTTCTTGCTCATAATGCTTGCCGCAATCAGGGGAACGCTCTGAACCGTACCCGTCACGTCACGCAGCGCATACATCTTCTGATCCGCAGGCACGAGATTGCCTGTTTGGCCGATCACACAAACGCCCGTCTTGCGGACAATCTCCTTGAAGCGTTCGATGCTCTGCGCGATATTTACGCCTGGAATGGCCTCGAGCTTATCGATCGTACCACCGGAAAACGCAAGTCCGCGTCCGGACATCTTTGCAACAGTTCCGCCGCAGGCTGCGACAAGCGGCGCAACGACGAGTGTAGTTGTGTCCCCGACTCCGCCGGAAGAGTGCTTATCCACCTTGATGCCGGGCAGATCGCTCAAATCGACCGTGTCGCCCGAGCGCATCATGCTCAGCGTAAGATCGGCGGCCTCTCGCTCGTTCATATCGTTGAGTACGATCGCCATGAGCATAGCGGACATCTGATAGTCCGGTATTTCACCGCTGACGAAGCCATCCACGATGAACTGAATTTCTTCATGACTCAATTGCTTGCGGTCAACTTTTTTTTCGATGCAATCTACCATACGCATGGGGATTTCCTCCTGTCACGATACAATCAAAAAATCACATGTCACTGATGACCGTGTCTTGGCGAACGACGGGTAAAAACAACGGCGGCGGTGAGATTGGCGTGTTTTTGATGATCAGAAACAACGCGTCCGCCGCCTCGTCAAAAGAAGTTGTGTCTATGGGAACCAGTTTGTGATCGTCTAACTTGGCAAAATATCGTCCGTCATCCGTAAACGCAAGAACGGCCGCATGCTTTCGCTGCAAGCGACAGTGAAAGAGCAGCGCGTCCGTCGTCGGATCATTCAGCGAGCCCGTTTCATCCTGCAAGCGCGTTAATGCGATAAGCCAGTCCGCTTTGGCGAGAGCATCGTTAAACGCGCACGTCTCCAGAACGGCTTCTACGCCGTTTCGGTATTCAATCTGCACGCTGTTTCGGCGCGAAGCAGGGATGCGCTTGCCCAAAACGGTCGCATGAATGCCCGCCGGAACATCTTCCGGCAAAACGCCTGCGCCGGCTGCGACGATGTATTCGGTAAACCCTTTGTTCTGCGGCAATCGAAGCGCCTGCTGCAGCTCTTCTTTGGCGAGTGATTCAGACTCGATCACCACCGTTCGGTTCGGCAGGATTCCATATTGAATATCGCGGGATTCGCCGGAAGCATTCGCAATGGCAGCTTTTAAATATCTTCCATTGTTAGAGCATATCAATGCGTCGAGCGTACCCTTGCCACCGTCGGCGATGAGTTGCGTGCGAAGAATTGCCTTTGGCAGCATTTTCGAAGCGGAGCGGAGCATGTGCCGTGCGGCATCCGCCGAGGTAAACATGCCATCCCATGCATCAGGCGCGATCAATATGCGGCAGCACTGCCCGAGTTTATCGCAAGGCTCCGGCAACGAGCCGGAAAATTGCATCGGAGCATACGCAACGTCTCCGCCTGTCACGCTCCCGTCCGCTTGCGCTTGACCCAGATAGACCACGTCGCTGCATTTCTCGACGCGATTGTTTTGAATGAACGGGTGATAGATAGTCAGATAGGAAAGCAAAACCGGCTTTTGCTGCAACTGCGCGAAGAGCGCTTTACCGACCTTGCGCGGCAGATTTGAAAACATGCAGATATACGCGCCTTCGCTCTCAGCCGCGCCTACATCGTCCCATGCGCCAAAGAGCGTAGCAACGGCCACGTGCGTGGCGGGGATCTCAGAAAATGCAATGCGCCAGCAGTCTTGTGGCGTGAGTCTTTCATCGCTCGTCATCGCAAAACGAAGACCGAGAGAAAACTTCGAGTACTCCATGCTATCCTATCCTCCTCAAACGGCATTCCCGCTTGATGTGATGCTGCTTTTAACAATCCCTCAGGCTTTGCAGCGCCGCCTCGGCGCGCTCCCACTCGGCGTAGCTTTGTTCAACCGCGATCTGTTGCAAGTCCAGCTGTT
>DNFZ01000071.1 GCA_003486785.1 Clostridiales bacterium
CATCGAAGTCCCTGTTGAAACGCTCATCCGGCGAATCAGCGGACGCAGAATGTGCGCGGCATGCGGGGCGGGGTATCATGTATCCAGCTATGCGGACACAGTTTGCAAATGCGGAGCCGCGCTGTATCAGCGCGAGGACGATCAGGAAGAAACCGTGCGCAACCGTCTTGTGGTCTATGAGCGGCAGACCAAGCCCCTGATCGACTATTATTCGAGCAAGGGTCTGCTCCATACGGTCAACGGCGACGCGGCAATCGATACGGTCGATGCTGCGATTCACGCGGTGCTCGAACAATGAGTGGCATCACGATCAAATCCGCCTCTGACATCGAGAAGATGGACGAAGCGGGGCGCATAGTGGAAGAGACGCTCAATCTGCTGGCGAAATCTGCCGAAATCGGCATGACGACACAGCAGCTGGACGACATTGCGGCTTCTTATATCGAAAGCCGCGGCGCGGAAGCCTCGTTTTTGAACTACAACGGGTACCCGAGGAGCATCTGCACATCGGTGAACGAACAGGTGGTTCACGGCATCCCCGGCAAGTACCGCCTCAGGGATGGGGACATTCTGTCTCTGGACGTGGGCGCTTACAAGAACGGGTTTCACGGAGACGCGGCGCGCACAGTCCTCATCGGCAGCGTATCAGAGGAGATACAAGCGCTCGTTCGCGTCACAAAAGCCTGTTTCTTCGAAGCAATCCGGTTTGCAAAGCCGGGCTATCGCGTCTCGGACATCGCAAAGGCCATTCAGGCGCATGCCGAAAAACACGGATACGGCGTAGTGCGCGATCTGGTCGGTCACGGAATCGGGCGGCAGATGCATGAAGATCCCGAGGTGCCAAACTTCTGGGATTACACGCGGTTTGGGCACGGAGCGCGCCTCGCGGCGGGGATGACCATCGCCATTGAACCCATGATCAACATGGGGACAGCGCGCGTTCACCAACTCGACGACGGCTGGACGGTGGTCACGGCAGACGGAAAACCATCCGCGCATTACGAGAACACCGTGCTGATCACCGAGGGCGAACCGAGGCTGCTGACACTGCACGGGGAGGACGAAGGCGCATGAATGAGCCGGTGATCGGAAGCGTTTGCACATCGCGTGCCGGGCACGACAAGGGCCGCGCGTTCCTCATCGTTGGAATATTCGACGAGCAGCATGTGCTGCTGAGCGACGGGGTGACGAGAAAACTCGCGCGCCCGAAGAAGAAAAAACTGACGCATTTGCGCGTAGAGCCGCAAAAAGCGGGCGAAATTGCAAAAAAGTTCGCAGAAAATCAAGAAATACTGGACGCGGACGTGCGAAAAGCGTTACAATTATACGGTTACAACAACGGCTGAGACCCGCCGCAATCCGATTGCGGCAGACTACGAGACAGACCATGTTGAAACAGACAAATTAGGAGGGATAGCTTGTCTAAACAGGACGTTATTGAAGTAGAAGGTGTCGTTTCGGATTCCTTCCCGAACGCAATGTTCGAGGTAAAGCTCCAGAATGGTCACAAGATACTCGCAACGATATCGGGGAAGCTTCGGATGAATTTCATTCGAATCCTGCCGGGTGACAGGGTCACCGTGGAGCTCTCTCCGTACGATTTGTCACGCGGGCGTATCACCTGGCGCGGCAAGAACTGATTTTGAGAAGAGCCTGTTGCTTGAGCAAGCCACACGACCAAGGCGCTTGTAAGACGCAAAAGAAAAGCTCTTTGAGAATATGATTTTCTGACGATAGGAAGCGAAAGGAGAACCACCATGAAAGTAAGACCGAGTGTGAAACCCATTTGCGAAAAATGCAAGATCATCAAACGCAAAGGCCGCATCATGGTTATCTGCGAAAACCCCAAGCACAAGCAGAAGCAGGGCTGATTCCGGAACAATACCGCCGGAGCGGCTGCGTAAGGAAGGGGAATCCTGATTTACGTTTCCGGCGGATGCTGATATACAACACTATTTATGACTATTTACGGAGGTAAAGGAACGATATGGCACGTATTTCTGGCGTTGACCTTCCCAGAGACAAACGGATCGAATACGGCTTGACCTATATCTATGGGATCGGGCATAAGACCGCTTTGCAAATATTGTCCGCGACCGGTGTCGACCCCGACATCCGCGTACGCGACCTGGCTGAAAGCGACGTCTCTAAACTCAGAGACTACATCGATCATCATCTCAAGGTGGAAGGCGACCTGCGCCGTGAAACCTCGATGAACATCAAGCGGCTGATCGAGATCGGCTGCTACCGCGGCGTGCGGCACCGCAAAGGCCTGCCGGTTCGCGGGCAGAGCACCAAGCAGAACGCTCGCACGCGCAAGGGACCCAAGCGCTCGCAGAGCGGCAAGAAACGATAAGGAGGAGAAGCGATTATGGCAGCAGCAAAGCAAGTCAAGAAGACCGCCACCACGCGCAAGCGCCGCGAGCGCAAGAACATTGAGCGCGGGGCAGCGCACATCCGCTCTTCCTTCAACAACACCCTTGTAACCATCACCGACCTGCAGGGCAACGCCCTGAGCTGGTCGAGCGCGGGTTCACTCGGGTTCCGCGGCTCGAAGAAATCCACGCCGTTTGCAGCGCAGATGGCGGCGGAAACCGCCGCGCGCGGCGCGATGGAGCATGGCCTCAAGACCGTTGAGGTCTACATCAAAGGCCCGGGCTCCGGCCGTGAAGCGGCAATCCGCGCCCTGCAGACCGCAGGCCTGGATGTCAACATGATCAAGGACGTGACGCCCATCCCCCATAACGGATGCCGCCCGCCCAAGCGCAGAAGAGTTTAAGGAGGGAAAAGCGATATGGCAAGATATACCGGTTCCGTCTGCAGGCAGTGCCGCAGAGAAGGCGTCAAGCTTTTCCTCAAGGGCGATCGTTGCTTTTCCGAGAAATGTGCGGTAAGCAAGCGCCACACCCCTCCGGGAATGCACGGACAGGGCAGAAAGAAGCAGAGCGAATACGGCATTCAGCTTCGCGAGAAGCAGAAGGTGCGTAGAGCTTACGGCGTGCTGGAGTCCCAGTTCCGCAAATATTACGACCTTGCGACAAACATGCGCGGCATCACCGGCGAAAATATGCTTTCGCTTTTGGAGCGCCGCCTGGATAACGTGGCTTACCGTCTCAACTTTGGCGACTCGCGCCCGATGGCGCGCCAGATGGTCAACCACGGCCACATGATGGTCAACGGCAAGAAGGTTGATATTGCTTCCTACCTCGTTAAGGCCGGAGATGTCATCTCCATCCGCGAGAAGAGCAAAGATGTCGAATTCTATAAAACCCTCAAAGAGCAGGGCGCAGCCAGAACCGTTCCGAAATGGCTCGAGCTGGATGCCGAAAAGCTCACCGGTAAGGTCGTCGCCCTCCCGTCGCGCGGCGATATCGACTTGACGATTGAAGAGCATCTCATCGTTGAGTACTACTCCAGGTAAGCCAAGCAGATTTGGCGGACCGCAACAAACAAACCGAAGGAGGGTAAGCAATGCTGGAGATCGAAAAGCCCAAACTCGAATGTGTTGAACTGACGGACGACTACGGCAAGTTTGTCGTTGAGCCGTTAGAGCGCGGATTCGGCACTACGCTTGGCAATTCCATGCGTCGCGTGTTGCTCTCGAGCCTGCCCGGCGTGGCGGTAACGAGCGTGCGCATCGACGGCGTGCTCCATGAGTTCTCGATCATCGAGGGTGTGAAGGAAGACGTTACCGAAATCATTCTCAACCTTAAGGAGCTGTGCTGCAAACTCTATTGCGACGGCCCCAAAAAGGTGATTATCGATGCGAGCGGTGAAGGCGAAGTCAAGGCCAAGGATATCCTGCCGGATTCCGACGTAGTGATCATCAATCCGGAGTTGCACATTGCAACGCTGGACAAGGGCGCAAAGCTCCACATGGAGATCATGCTCGAAAACGGCCGCGGCTATGTCCCGATCGAGCGCAACAAACGGCACGACATGCCCATCGGCGAGATCGTCATAGACTCGATCTTTACGCCGATTGAGAAGGTCAACTTCACTGTTGAGAACACGCGCGTGGGACAGATTACGGACTTTGACAAGCTCACGCTCGAAATCTGGACGAATGGCAGCATCAAGCCGGATGAGGCGGCAAGCCTCGCGGCGAAGATCCTCACCGAGCATCTGGCGCTCTTCATCAATCTCACCGATCACGTGGTCGGCGTGGAGATTCTCGTGGAGAAGGAAGAGAGCAAAAAAGAGAGGATTCTGGAGATGAACATCGAGGATCTCGATCTCTCCGTCCGCTCTTACAACTGCCTCAAGCGCGCGGGCATCAACACCGTGGAAGAGCTTGTGCAGCGTGACGAGGAAGAGATGATGAAGGTTCGGAATCTCGGCCGGAAGTCGCTCGAGGAAGTTCAGGCAAAACTGAGTGCGCTGGGTCTGTCACTTCGCGCACACGATGAATAAGAGGAGGAAGCACAATGGCGAACCGCAAACTGGGGAAGCCCTCTGATCAGCGAGTCGCGCTTTTGAGGAATCAGACCACAGCGCTCATTTGGAACGGCAAGATCGTAACGACCGAATCCCGCGCCAAAGAGGTCCGCTCGATTGCTGAAAAGCTCATCACGCTGGCAGTTCGGGAATACGATAACAGCCAAACCGTGGAAAAGGAATCCCGCAACGAGAAGTCGCAGATCGTCAAGCGCGAAGTCACCAACGACAAGGCGAGCAAGCTCGCCGCGCGCCGCGCGATCATGGCGTACGTCTATGATGTGCCGGAGCCCAGAGAAAAGAAAGAGAGCAAGAGCGAATACGCCGAGCGTTCGAAAGAGCGCGCGCATCCGGTGGTTGAGAAGCTCTTTCGCGATCTTGCGCCGAAGTATGCCAAGCGCGCCGAAGCCGGCAGCAAGGGCGGCTATACGCGCATGTATAAGCTCGGGCCCCGCCGCGGAGACGCAGCCGAGATGGTCGTCCTCGAGCTGGTGGACTAGCTTTACAGTCAAGCAACACACAAAACCCGCCGATTATCCGGCGGGTTTTTGCGCGCGAGAAGACTGATTCATCCAAGAGGAAATCAAGCGTCGCTCTGTTGCAGGCGCGAGCGAAACGCGATGCATTCGGGATCCAGCACAATGCCATTGCGGATGACATACGCCTGCTCCAGCGCGGCAGAAGGCCTGCTCATCACGATCGCATCCACATATGGCGAGAAACTGGCGCTGATCAGCTCACTGACGGTGCGATACGCCATGGTCGGCGTATTGTCCACCGCGTAGTGCAGCACGCCGTCAACCGTATACACGGGGTTGTCAAACGTGGTTGCGCGGGAGGTTTCAATCTCCATGCAGGTATCGCAACTCACGTCGATGATCATACAGCCTTTCTTGAGACGGCGCAGGTCGGAGCGATAGATCAACCGGTCGGTGCGGCAGGTATCCCAGCGCACGCAGTTGACCAGCACGTCGTATTCCACCATTTTCTCGCGGAAGAGCGGCTCGAGCTTTCGTGTATATACGTCCACACTCGCGCCAAGCCCGCTCAAAATGCGAAGCGCGCCGCGTGCGGTCATGCCGTTTCCGATGATCGCGACACGGCAGTCGTACGGCATGCGCCCATAGTAGCTAAACGCGTGCAGCACGGCGGTTTCACCGGCGAGTTCGCGGTTGCGGTAGAAGAGATAGCGGCCCTTCTCCATCATGTTTTCCCAGGCTAAAACGGAATGCCGCCCGGCGACCGCTGCGTCTGTGAACCGCGTTTTCTGGACGATATGCGCCCAACCAATCAACGTTTTTTGCGGCGAAAGTTCGGAAAGAAAGTTCGCATCTCCAAGCTTGACGTCTACGATCGCATCGCAGGCGAGTACCTGATTGCGATCGGCAACGGTCAAGCCGTGGCTTCGGTATTCTGCGTCAGAAATCCCCAGCACGTCGCCATAACCGCTCTCGATGACAATCCCGGCCCGATGTTGAATCAGCGCTGCGTCCTTTGGCAGGAGCGCACGCCGCCGCTCGTTGTTTTTATGGCTGATGAGATAGCCGATGGTCTTCATAATCCGCCTCCCGTCTTGGTTTGCTTCTTTATAGATGATCGGAACACAGCGTACCGGTTGATATGTATAAAAGAAAGATGCATAAATATGCGGCAGTTGTTTCCATAATATATTGCAATTTCATCATAGCGGATTTTTGGGCGCGCGTCAAACCCGCCGGATGTCATGTGGCGAAGAAAAAGCGTAAATGCATGGCAAAAATCAAGGGATTGTAACATTTTTTGGAACAAAACAGGCTTTGTTCAAATATTACGCGCGCTATGGTATAATTAACCCTCGTGAGGGCTTTTCATTACATGAACGGAAAATCGCTGAAAACGATCTGCTTAGGTTTATTTGCTGCGGCATGCCTGCCGCTGCTTTTCGCGTGCGCCAGTGTCGTTGGCAGCGGAGGCGGCGTGCTCGTGATCAACGAGGTTGTATCCAGCAACAAGCACTCGCTATCGGACGAGGTGCTTGGCACTCCGGACTGGATTGAGCTCTATAACGCGGGCACGGCACAGATCGATCTCTCCGGCTACGGCATATCGGATAATATGCGGGATCTGCAGAAATTCGTCGTGCCCAAAGGGACAGTACTTGCGCCGGGTGAGTATCTCTTGCTCTATGCAACCAGCGCGCACGACGACGCGGTAAACCCGATGGTGACAAACTTCGGCCTGAGCAAAAGCGGGGACTATCTCTTTGTTACCGACGCTTATTTTGGACTGATTGCGCAGATGGAGATACCGCCCCTCTACACGGACGTATCCTATGCGCGCGCTGCGGACGGCACATACGGCTATACCGGCGTGACGACGCCCGGCGCGAAAAACTCGGATGAACTCTTTATGACGCTGGACGGCGTGTTTGCTGCCCAGAATCTCAACGCGCTGACCATCAGCGAAGTCATGCCGACAAACGACGCAAGCGGCTACCGCTGGGTAGAGCTGTATAACAACAGCGACAGCGCGCTCCGCCTGGAAAACTACTATCTATCGGACGACGAGACCAAGCCGCTCAAATGGCAGATGACTTCCGCAACAATTCCTGCGCGCGGCTATGTATGCATCTATCTTTCCGGTCTCGGCAAAGAGGGCGAGAAGGGTACGCATGCTTCATTCCGACTCAGCAGCGAGGACACGACGGNNGGCAATCTCATCGACCGCATCAGCTGGAAAGCCGGTGTGCCAAGCGGGATATCGGTGATCAAAGACGCTTCCGGTGAAACGGCTTACACCGCATACCCAACATTTGAAGTGGCAAACAGCGAAACGACGTTTCTTTCGCTTGAAATGACTCCGATGGATCGATCCGACCCGGTGCATATCAACGAGGTGCTCAAATATAACACGCTCTCTGCGATCGACGCGGATGGAGATCGTGGAGAATGGGTCGAGTTGAAAAACTTTTCGGCGCAGCCGGTGTCGCTGCTTGGCTACTTTCTTTCGGATGACGCGGATAATCTCTATAAATGGGCGCTGCCGGATGTAACACTGCAACCGGGTGCGTATCAGGTGATCTACCTCTCCGGCAAGAACCGCACCAGCGGTGAACTGCACGCCAACTTTGGGCTTTCGGACGATGAGAACGAAGTGTTTTTTACCAGCTTGAACGGCATGCGAATGCAGAGCATGTCGCTTGTCGGCATCACGCGGGACAACATCTCTGTTGGACTTGACGAGAACCGCGACATACGATACTATGCCACGCCCACACCCGGCGCCGACAATGTGCACGGATTTGAAACAGCCGACCTGATCGGCTGTTTCGACAATACGGGTGTTTTTATCAGCGAGGTTTGCGCTGTCAACGCGATCAAGAGTGGTAAGAACGACTGGATTGAGCTCAATAATGGCTCCGATGAACCGGTCGATCTGACGGGTTGGACGATCGCCGACGGAAAAAATACGCAAAAGATTTATACATTTTCCGGTGTTGTGATCGGGGCGGGCGAGTATTTTGTGCTGGAATGCACCAACTCGCCAACCAGGCAAGGCGAAAAAATCGCGCCATTCTCCATTTCGGCGGCTGGAGAGACCATCATACTCAAAGACGCATCGGGCATGCTCGTCGATGCCTTTGAGACCGGTGTGCTCACCGCGGAGATTACAAGCGGCAGAATGGAACACGACGCCAGTGTAGCGCGCGTGTTTTTTCAGATCCCGACGCGCGGCAAGAAGAACAGCGAAGAGATCACGCTCGGCGTCTCGCCCCAGCCCGTTTTTTCCGATGTATCGCTCTACCATACCGGCGCCTTCTTCGTGACCATTACGTGCGACGATCCGAATGCGGAGATATACTATACGACAGACGGCGATGAGCCCACGACAAAGTCCAAACGATATACCGAACCGGTATCGATCAAACAAAGCACGCCGCTGCGCGCGGTCTCCTACATCAGCGGCAGGCGCATCAGTGAGATCACGACGGCGACCTATCTGTTTGAGGAAAAGCACACGGTGCCGGTCATTTGCGTCACGGGCAAGCCGGAGCGTGTGCGCGAGGTCATGCGCGTAAACGACAAGGACGAGAAAGTTGAACGGCTGGCATACATCTCCTATTATGAGCCGGACGGAACGCTCGGTGTGGCCTTTCCCGCGGGCATCAAGCCAAAGGGCGCGGGTACGGTCGCATATGCGCAAAAATCGCTGAGCATCAATCTGCGCGCGGGTTACGGACAAAGCAGCGTGACCTATCCCTTCTGGCCGGGATATGATTTCAATACGTTTTCGGCGCTCGTCGTGCGAAACGGCGGGCAGGACTGGGGTACGGCACGCATTCGGGATTCGTTTTCCAGCGCGCTGGTGCAGGGGATGCACGTCGATAACTCCGCAACACGCCCGGTTGTCGTGTATATCAACGGAAAATACAACGGTTTATATGACCTCAACGAAGACCAGAACGGCGAGTATCTGGAAACGCACTATGGCATTCACGGTGACACGGTGGAGTTCATTCGCAGAAACAGCGCGGTCATCAAAGGCAGCAACAA
>DNFZ01000062.1 GCA_003486785.1 Clostridiales bacterium
TGTCGAAACGAGTGCTACCTTGACAACAGGGGACGGCGGTGGGTTCCCTGTCAGCCCGTTGTATTACTACACCAACATGTATTGCCTGCATGATGGTATCGAAGATGTGGCGTACTCGCCGTTTGGCTACTTCTTCTTCACTTGGGCAACCGGCAAGGCGGATATCACTGCCTGCATCGCCTCCGAGCCTGAAACGCTCGACCCCGGACTGATCGCGTCCGTTGACGGTGCGACCTACACGCAGCATCAGTTCGAGAACCTGATGAAGTACGCCAACACCGGCGAGCAGTTCCAGAATGACCCCTCTGTGCTCGACACAAAGATCGTCAACGGTATTGCCGAATCTTATACCTCGACAGCCAATGCCGACGGCACTGTGACCTACGTCTTCACGCTGCGCGACGCAAACTGGAGCGATGGCAAGCCTGTCACCGCTTACGACTTTGAGTACAGCTGGCGCCGTCTGGTCGATCCGGACACCGCGAGCGACTACGGTTACCTGCTCGATGGCATCGTTGTTAACGCTGCTGAAGTCAACGGCGGCGAACTCACGCCCGACCAGCTCGGCGTTGCCGCCATCGATGATAAAACCTTCCAGGTCACCCTCGTGACCGAGTGCCCGTACTTCCTCGAAATCTGCGCGTTTGCCAGCCTCATGCCGCTACGTCAGGATGTTATTGAAGCGACATCCTCTGAAGAAGCAACTGATGCAGCAGAAGTGACAGAGACAGCGACGACTCAGCAGTGGACCGATCCGACGAACATCGTCGTCAACGGCCCGTACAAAATGGTTGAGTGGGTGCACGATAGCTACATCAAGTTCGCCAAGAACGACATGTACTACGATGCGGCGAACGTGACCGGCCCGGATACCATCACCTTCTACCTCAGCGACAGCGAAACCGCGATCCTCTCCGCCTATCAGGCCGGTGAATATGACTTCATCGAGAACTTCCCGGCGGACATGATCAAGTCGCTTCAGGAGAGCGGAGACTGCTACATCAACGATTACGTTGGTACCTATTACCTCTATCTGAGCGCAAAGAACATTCCCGATTGGCGTATCCGCGCTGCCATCACGCTCGTCATCGATCGTGAGAACATCGTCGAGAACGTCACCCAGGGAGGTCAATCGCCCGCGACTGGCATCACTGCGGCCGGCATCAAGGACAGCACAGGCGAAAACTTCGCCCACACCGTCTCGGCCGACATGCCTGTTATGTTCCAGTGGCTGCAGGCAAACCTCGGCGATGCGCTTGACCTGGATCTGAGCAACTATGACGACCGTTGCGAGCTCGCCGAGTTCCTTGTTCAGGAAGCTGCCGCAGATGGCTATGACACCTCGGCTACCATCTACTACTACTTCAACACCTCCGCGACACACCAGGCGATTGCGGAAGCCGTTCAGAGCGACGTGAAATCCGTGCTCGGCTTGAGCTTCGAGCTGGCGAACCAGGATTGGAACGTCTACACAACCGGCCTTGCGGAAAACACCTTCGGCCTCGCCCGCCTCGGTTGGATTGCGGACTACAACGATGCAACCACCTACCTTGAGCTCTTCGTCAGCGGCAACCCGTACAACTACAGCGGTTGGGTCAGCGACGAATACTCCTCCATCATCGCGCAGGCGAAGGCCATGACCGGCGGCGCAGCGCGTGATGCCCTGCTCTATCAGGCGGAACCGGTTCTCTTCTCTGGCACCCTGAAATAACGAAGAGAGAGTAAACCCGTCGCTCACAATCGTTGAGCAAATCAGACAAGAAACAGGCGCCCCTGCGGTTTTCGCGGGGGCGCTTGTTCGTCCGATATGTCGTTTTTTGCGCAATTACAGCCTACTCTGGCGCGCGGATGCGAAAATGTGATAGGATAGATCAAAACAGGGCTTTATTAGCCCGCATCTCACAGGAGGAGAGCGAATGAAGTATGCTGGGACACTCTTAGTGGTGCGCGATATCAGCCGCGCACGCACGCTCTACGAGGGGCTGCTCGGGTGTGTGGTCGGCATGGACCTGGGTGTGCACGTCGCCTACAAAAACGGGATTTCGTTGCAGGAGGAAAGCTCGTGGCTCTCGTTTATCGACGAGCGGGCAACGAACATCGCCTACGGCGGGAACGATGCGGAGCTGTATTTTGAAGAGCATGAGATCGAGTCGTTCTGCGTTCGCCTTCGCGTATTTGACGTAGAGATGATCCATGACTTAAAGGAGCAAAGCTGGGGACAGCGCGTCGTGCGCTTTTATGACAGGGACAAACATATCATAGAA
This sequence comes from Clostridiales bacterium, assembly GCA_003486785.1. Taxonomy (GTDB): domain Bacteria; phylum Bacillota; class Clostridia; order Christensenellales; family CAG-138; genus UBA7703. The sequence goes on from DNFZ01000062.1 coordinate 2,265, forward strand.
GTGGGCGAGCATATGGGCGATGTGACGAGGAGCCTCTTCTGCGCAGGGCTCTCGCGCGCTGAAGCAGCCAAGCGCATTGGCGTGCCGGAGGAGATGCTGGACGTGTTTTTGAATAGCGATTAAATATGCTCTGCCGATACGGATATGGTTCTGCGAGTACGAAAAAGGGCGCCGACAGGCGCCCTTGGCGTTGATAAGCGGCTTTGCGTTACGGACTCACGCTCGGGGTCGTCGCGCCCGGAGAAGTGCTGGGTGTAGGCGACATCTTGGTTTTGTTGTTCGCTTTGCCTACCTCTGCAGTCATCGCCTCGGCGCTGTAGAGCAGCTTCATGGTCTCCTGACCGGCTTTGCCGTCCATCGGCAGCCCGTGATATTCCTGGAAGGTCTGAACCGCTTGCACGGTGGTGTTGCCGTATAACCCCGTTGCGCTACCCGCGGTCAGATAACCGAGCTCAATGAGGCGCTTTTGCAATTTGGTCACGTCCTCCACCAGCTTGGTGATAACCTTTGTGCGGTCATCGCCGTCTCCGCGCGTCAGGAAGTAGGCCTTGGCCTGATCGCTCATCAGCAGTGAATATGTGCCCTGACCGATGATGCCGTCCCAGTCCTCGGAGCTTGTGAAGTTCTTTACCTGGAAAAGCCGAATAGCGGTCTTTGTGTTGGGCCCGTATTTATTGGTGTAGCCGCCCTCCGGTTCATCCATGTAACCCAGCTCAACCAGTCGTTTCTGGATATCCGGCATCAGGTCGCTGATGGTGCCTGCAACGGCGATGTTCTCCGTCAGCGGCGGCAGTTCAGGCGTTGCGGACACCGTCTCGACCGGCTCCGGGGTAAACGTAGGCGCGATGGAAGGCGTTGGGGTCATATCTGTGATGGAGAGCTGCCCGTCATCCTGCCGGTTGGTACGATCGCTGTTTGGCAAAAGAACCGCCAATAGGATGATGACGGTGAGCAGCACGGCAAACCCGCCGCCGATCAGAGCCAGTGTCTTTGAGGGCAGCTGCGCAAGATAAAGCCCCAGCGCGTGCATGAATTTTCCGAATTTCGAGCGTTTCTTCTTGCCGCTGGAACGGGGGCGCTGGTAGCCCTCGTCATCATCCGCGTCGTGCGCGTATCTCTCGTCATGATAGCGAGCGCGAGAGCCTGCTGCGTGCGCATCATGGCCATCGTCGCTCTGTGGCATGCGCGTGCGCGATGTCTGCCCGCGCGGCGGATATGCATCCACGTCCTCCGGCATGCGCGTGCGGGAGGTTGTCGTGCGGCCGGTATACCCATAGCCTGCGGCATCGCGCGAAACTGGCGTGCGCCCTGTCGCGCCGCGGGACGCATAGCCATAGCCTTCGTCATCCTGCGATTCAGCACGCGGAGCCGCGCCGCGCTGCGAATAATCCGTCATTTGCAGACGGGTTGCATAGACGCTGTCGGGATTGTCATAGATGCGCCCGGTATCCTGCCGCTGCCCGTAAGGCTGCTCGGGCTGATGATAATACGCCTGCTGTTCGCCGTAGGCGCTATCCTGCGGGTTTTGATAGCCATAAGCGGGATCGATCGGACGCGGCGCATAGGGGTTTTCCGGGTCCGCGTAACCGCCCTGCGGCTGCTGCGTTCGATAACGCGCGTCATAGCCGGGTTGATTCGCGGCATAATTGGAATCGTATGTGGCATTGGGATCGAACTGCTGCGAAGAATCGATTCCATAGGCAGCAGGATCGTCGCGATAGCCGCGTGCTCCGGAACCCTGGCCGGCATCCCGGTGGTCTTCCTCATATGGCGGGTAACCGTAACCGCCGTCGTGTTGATCCATCAGTTTCACGCTCCTCGTTTGAGAATCGGCAAAGTTCTTTTGCCGGTAAGGGTCTGAACAAATCGGGGATTGCAGCAAATAACAAAGTTGCGATTAAGCGAATTGCTCCGCCGAACGCGCATTGTAGTCAGCAGGGAAACAGCTTTCGGAGAAATCCCCATTCCAATACAATTATAGTTTACCATAGGAAGAGGGGGGGAATGATCGGGATTATTGTGAAGAATTTATGGATAATTTGTTAATCCTTTTACTGCTTATACGCGATAAGTGGGGGACAATCGGTCAAAAAAGAGCCGGAATGCCGTTTTTGGGCATGCGGCTCTGATTATACACACAGAAAAGGACTGTGAAATGTGAACACGCAGCCGAAGCTACTGTTCTGAGCACGCATCAAAAGGCGACCGCTCCGGCGTGCAAAACGCCCATTAACCCATGATCGTTTTTGTCGAGCTGCAGCCGATTCTGCTCGCGCCGGCATCGATCATTGCAAGCGCCTGTTCACGCGTGCGAACGCCGCCGCTGGCTTTGACGCCCATCTCCGCTCCGACGGTTTTTCGCATCAGCGCGATGTCCTCAACCGTAGCGCCGCCGCTGGAAAAGCCCGTGGAGGTTTTGACATATGCTGCGCCTGCGGCTTTCGCGGCGAGACAAGCCTGCACCTTTTCGTCGGTTGTCAGCAGACAGGTTTCGATGATGACCTTGACATTGGCGGGCTTTGCCGCCTGTACCACGGCGGAGATATCCGCCTGCACCTGCGCCCAGGCACCGGATTTTGCGGCGCCGATGTTCATGACCATATCGATCTCAGCCGCACCCTCGCGCACGGCAAGCGCGGCTTCAACAGCTTTTGCGCCGCTGGACATTGCGCCAAGCGGGAAGCCGACGACCACACAGGTCATCACACCGCTACCCTGCAGCTCTCTTGCGACAAGTGACGTGTAGCAGGAGTTGACACAGACGCTTGCGGTCTTGTATGCCTTGGCTTCTGCAGTGACGGCAAGAATATCCGCAGGGGTTGCGTCCGCCTTGAGCAGGGTATGATCCAAATAGGTATTCAATGGATTCATGCGAAATACCTCTTGAGCAGCCCTTCAAAGCCCTTGCCGTGGCGCGCTTCGTCACGGGCCATCTCGTGCACGGAGTCATGAATTGCGTCGAGATTGAGCTCCTTGGCGCGCTTGGCCAGCTGGGTTTTTCCGTCGCATGCGCCAAACTCGGCGGCGGCACGCAGCTCGAGATTCGTTTTCGTGGATGTGGTGATCACTTCGCCCAACAGCTCCGCAAAGCGGGAAGCATGATCCGCTTCCTCGAAAGCGTACCGCTTGAAAGCCTCGGAAATTTCAGGAAAGCCTTCGCGCTCGGCTACACGCGCCATAGCCAGATACATGCCCACCTCGGTGCATTCGCCCGTGAAATTCATACGAAGGCCTTCGAGCACCTCCGCATCCACACCGGATGCAATGCCGACGACGTGCTCAGCGGCGTATAGCTTGGCTTGCTGTGAAACCTCAACGAAGGAATCTCCCGGCGCTTTGCATACCGGGCAAAAATCCGGCGCGGCTTCGCCGAGAAATACATACCCGCAGACGGGGCAGCGGAATTGTTTTGTCATGTGAATGATTTGCTCCTTTCGGGTGGCGCCCAAATAAAATGGTGATCCTGACGCGCGGCGTAAACGAACGCGGCCACACCTCCAGTATACCTGCGGGAATGTTAACAATCAATCACAAAAGCGAAAAACCACTACCAATGCCGTGCCCGGTTTGCTATACTGCAAGACGATGATCACGAGATATGGGAGCCTGGAATGAAACGATTTCTCGCTATTTTTCTAGCTGCGATAATTCTGCTCGTGCCTGCTATGGCGTTGGCGGATTATGATTACGACTCGATTCCGACGCCGAATATGATCGTCGTGGACGGCGATGATCCGAGCGTCGTGTTTTTTGCGCGCAATGCCGATCAGCGGGTGTATCCTGCGAGCACGACAAAGATCATGACCACGCTTCTCGCGCTGGCAAACGGCAATCTGGATGAATCGTTCATGGTCGGCGAAGAAGTGCTCGGCACAACGATCAAGTTTACAAAATACTCCTCGCTTATGGGCATCCAGCCCGGCGAGACGTTGACGCTGCGCGAGCTGGTTTACGGGCTGATGCTGGTCTCCGGAAACGATGCCGGCGAGGCGATTGCCAAGCGCGTGGCCGGGTCGGTGAGTGCGTTTGTGGACATGATGAACCAAAAAGCGCAGGAAATCGGCATGACCAGCACACACTTTACCAACCCGCACGGCGTGCAGAACGAAAACCACTATTCAACCGCGCGCGATATGGCGAAGCTTTTGGCATATGCGCTGAAAAATGAAGACTTTGTGCGCATCGCGCAAACGAGAACCTATACCGTGCCAGCCAACAGCATCCGCACAACGGAGCTCGTGCTTGTGAATACCGACCGCCTGCTCAATGCGGTGGATGGTGATCCGCTCCAGACGGTGTATCCGTATGCCATCGGAGGCAAAACGGGGGACACAGATGCTGCGGGCAAGTGCCTCGTCGCCGCGGCGGAGAAGGACGGCGCGCGCGTGATCATCGCGTTGTTTGGCGATAAAAAAGACCTATACGGCGGAGACACCGTCCTGACAAATCTTGCGCGGTTTGTCAATGCTGCGGCGGTTTTTGAGGATGTGTTTGCCAACCAATACCAAACGCTCGCGGTTTCCGAGCTGAATTTACAGCAATCGTTTTCAACCGGCGTGGTCAACGCCAACGCGGAAGACCTGCAGGATGGCCAGCTGACCATGAGCGCAATGCTCGATGGCATGGTGGTGCGCGCCTCTGCCGAGCGAATCAGCGCCATCCGAACAAACGCGGGCTCCATTTCGGCGCACGTAGTCCTCACAACGGATGCGCAAGCGCCAATCGTCGCCGGACAGAGCATGGGCGTGATCGAGTACAAGCTTGGCGAAGATGTGATCTGCACGGCGCAGCTAATGGCGGATTTTTCGGTGAACAAGGTGCTGGATGTTTCAGCCGTCATGCCGGAGGAGACCGCCGTGGTGACCGCCTCTCCTGACGGCACGCCGCTCATCGACAGGGGACGAAAGGATTGGACCACGGGGGATACGCTCACGCTGACTTTCATCCTGCTGGCGGTGTTGCTCGTGGCGCTGATCGTCATCTTCATTCTATCCGAACAAAAGCGCCGCTATGAGCGGAAGCGCCGCGCCAGAGCGAAAAAACGCAGGCAACAATATTATGAATAAAAACAAGTGCCGTTGCAGCGATGCGACGGCACTTGTTTGTTGATGCGCTTTATTGTCAGACGGCTTGTGATTCAGCCAGACGGTGAGTGCTTTTTCGGATCTGCAGCGCAATTGCTTGAGCGGGGAAATGGCAAAACTTTAACCCAGTGCGCTCTCCAGAAAGCGGGCAACGCAGCTTTCGTTGTTGCTGGCGGAAAGCACGATATCGGCAGCCGCCTTTACCTCGTCGATCGCGTTGGCGGGCGCGCCGC